>JAYZLU010000128.1:0-3983 GCA_036153975.1 Thermoplasmatota archaeon
ATTCAGGACCAACCAGGCCTCCGCGGTCTGCCGCAGGTCCCCCATCTCGCCGTTGTAGGCCATCCAGATAACAGCGCCCAGCAGCAGTATGGGGATCGTCATCACCACCGCCTTGGGCCAAGTCGGCTTCTTGGGCTCGAGCTTGAGTTCCGCGAGCCTTGAGGTCGTTTCCATCGTAGGCTCGCCAAGGTGATGGGCAACTCCCTTGAGGTGGCCGGCACCGACCACTGCGAGTATCTTGCCCTTGCCTCTAATCTGCTGGATTCTGCCAGCGAGGAAGGCGTCGCGTTCGTCGATCAGGACCTCTCCCGCCCTAGGTGCGACTGCCCGCGCATCCTCGAGCAGCTTGCTCAGTAGGTCCGAGTCTCCGAGCATCTCCTCTATCGAGACGTCCTCGTCCTCGTCCTCGTCCCACAGGAGTGCGTTGAGGACCCTCCACTTCTCGAACAGTCCCATCTTCGCCCATGCCCTCCTGAGCGTTATCACCACGTCGCGGTCAATCAGCTCGATTGGAATCTCAGCATCCTCGGCCGCTTCGATAGCGGCGAGCAGCTCAGCTCCCGGCTTCTCCCCGGAGGCTATTCCCATCCTGCGCTGCTGGGCTGCTAGGGCGGATTGTAGCAGTATCATCGCTGACCTTCCCTCGTTGATGATCTTCAGCAGATCCTCGGACTCAAGCGTCTCGGGCTCGGTGAGCGCTGCCATCCTCGAGGGGCACAGCTCGACTGCGACGAGGTCTGGACTCCAATCCATAATCTGCCTGCGGACGAGCTCGACCGACTGCGTGCTGATATGCGCAGTGCCGACGAGCCTCAATCGCTCGTCGACATCGATTACGTTGCGCGCCTCCAAAGCCACGGAATCACCCCAGTGCCGACATCGCTGCGTACAGGTCGGCGTGATCGGCCACATCGTGCACCCTGATGATGTCGACCCCCTTGGAGGGAGCCATAGCAGCTACTCCCAGCGTGCCGGGCAGCCTGTCTCCGCTCGACTCCCTCCCTAGGAGGTCACGGAACATGCTCTTCCTGCTGGCCCCCCACATCAGAGGCATGTCTTTGCTAGGCGCAATGCCCCTTCCAGCAGATAGCAGAGCGAGGTTGTGCTCGAGGCTCTTTCCGAAGCCGATGCCGGGGTCCACGACGATCATGCTGGGTTTGAGGCCGGCATCCAGGAGGCGACCAGTCGCGCTTCCCAGGACCCCTCTGACCTCTGCGACCACATCCTCGTAGCGCGGATCGTCCTGCATGTCCTCCGGCAAACCCTGCATGTGCATGACGCAAACGGGACAGCCGTGCTCGACAATCACATCCAGCATGCCCGGATCTCTCAGTGATGAGACGTCGTTCACTAGGTCAGCACCGGCATCTAGTGCCTGTCGGGCCACTCCAGCCCTCCGAGTGTCGATGGAGATGCAAACGTCTGGCAGGGCATCCCTGATGCCTGCAATCGTGGGCAGCACACGCCCCACCTCGGCATCGATGGGAACGGGGGTAGCGCCCGGACGGGTCGATTCGCCTCCCACGTCAATCCAATCCGCCCCCTGTTCTGCCATGCGAACGGCCCGGGCGACGGCTTCGAGCGTCCCGGGAGACCTCGAACCAGGGTGAAACGAGTCCGGAGTGACGTTGACAACCCCCATGATTCGGGGGATTCCGCCCTCTCGGTGATTGAGCATAGGTTGCCAGTCGGCCATCTCGCCCTGCCCAAACGACGATTGCTTTATGATGTGACGGAGAGGCAATCGAGCGATGGTTATGGGCGAGGAGACCACGGAAGAGAGCGCCTCGGGACAGGTTCTGCCCGATGTCGAACCCGCCAACGACCCCGAGACGCTGTTCATCCTCGAGTCCATCGTCCAAAGGCTCCAGCCCAAGGACACGCACCACGTCAGGGACATGATTACCCAACGAGGCTGGATCTCTGGGGCCCTGTTCATGTCGAGCGCCCTGTTCTGGTGGATAGCCGTCAAGAAGGGCGCTACGAAGTTGAACGATGCCGAAATCCCAGCCTCTCTGATAGGGGCCTTCGACTTCGAGGCACTGAGCCTGATTGTCCCATCGCTGGTCCTCGCGGCCACCCTTGTCATGGTAGTAGGCAGGGAGAAGGGGAACGCGAACTTCTCACAGGCAGGGGGGCTGTTGGTCGTACTTGCCCTCTTCTACATCGTCGAGCCAGTTCTGCTCCACTTCGATGATATCGGCCTCGATACGGCCTTGTTTGCATCGGGGAGGCTCGTGCTGATCGCCATCATGATTCACTTCGCATCGCGATTCATGTTCGATGCGATGCTCCTGCAATGGGTCAGGGCCAGCATGCTGAGCATGGGCGTAAACGTTTTTCCCGCTGCCGAGGAAGCGGCTTATGAGGGTCAGGCTGATGAGGAGCCCCCGTACGCGTGAGCCATGGCCCGTGCCGAGCTTCCTATGCTGTCCGTCCTCAGGCTCGGCCACAGGCGCGAGCGCGACAAACGTATCACCTCTCACTTGGGCCTGACGGCGAGGGCCTTCGGCGCCGACGAAGTGGTGCTCGCCGGTGAGGAGGACCCCTCGGCCCTGGAGACTTGGAACTCCGTGACCGAGCGCTTCGGTGGCGAGTTTGAGTGTCGCTACGAGCCCAAGCCGATGGCTTGGCTCAGACGCGCTTCCAAGGGCGACGAGGCCACCATCGTGCACCTAACCATGTACGGCCAACCATGGCGCGAGGCTCTCCCCGGGATTCCCATTGACAAGCCAGCCATCGTGGTTGTTGGAGGTACGAAGGTCCCGTCAGAGACGTTCCACCTTTCCGATCACAACGTCTCGGTCGGAAACCAGCCTCACTCCGAGGTATCTGCGCTAGCAGTGTTCCTCGACGCTTGGGTGGGGCCGATCGATGAGGCATCGAGGTTCGACGGGGGGCTGATCGAGGTAGTCCCCTCCATCAGGGGCAAGATCGTGATCAACCACGAAGAGGAATGACGGCTGAATCCTTCCGGCCAAATCGAGCAAGTCACTCTCAACGATTAAGAATCGTACTTGAGCAGCGTTGCTGATGTCGGAGACCACCGGAGGGCGGGGCTTCTCCCCCGGAGCCGGTGTTCGTGGTGTCGAGTCCGCCCCAGTGTTCAGGGACGCTGCCGATGTCATGATCGAATCTGGCGGCGTCGAGCAGCCCAGTGGTTCGCGAGGCCTGCTTCTGCTTGCCGACGGCACCAGGTTCGAGGGCAGGCTGTTCGGTGCCGAGGCCATCGCCCAAGGCGAGTTGGTCTTCACCACTGGAATGTGTGGGTACCAGGAGAGCATGACTGACCCATCGTTCGCAGGCCAGGTGCTGACCTTCACCTATCCCCTGCTGGGTAACTACGGAATCATACCCGGGATCTCAGAGTCCTCGGGCGTCCATCCACGAGGGGTGGTGTGCCGCCATCACATCGGCATGCCCGACCACAGGGACTCCGTTGGCAGCGTGCACGACCTGCTAGTTGCCCATGACGTACCCGGAATCGAAGGAATCGATACCAGGGCCCTTACTCGGCGAGTCAGGGAGCACGGCACCTTGCTGTGCGTGTTCGGCCCCATCGAGCGCGTCTCTGAGATGTGGAGCATCCTGAAGGAGATGACCCCGCCCGACTCCGAGGACCTCGTCGCAGAGGTCACTTGCGACCAACCCGTCCTGCTCAATTCGGGGGCCCAGGACGAGCAGGGACGACAACTCCCTAGACTAGCGGCGATCGACTGCGGGATTAAGCACAACATCCTCAGGGAGCTCTGCCGACGCTTCGAGGTCGTGTGGTGTCCAGCCACCATCCCGCTCGACGACATCATGCGTGACTGGGCACCAGTCGCTGTGTTCGCCTCCAACGGCCCGGGCGACCCGGCCCACCCGGGCGCTGCGACGGTGGCCCGCCATTCCCTCGCTGCTGCAGTCAGGGAGGGCATGCCTGTGATGGGGATCTGCTTGGGGCACCAGCTGATGGGCCTAGCTGCCGGACTTCGCACTTA
>JAYZLU010000129.1:0-2509 GCA_036153975.1 Thermoplasmatota archaeon
TGGTGTTCCAAGTCGAGATGGCCGGCTACCATCTTGGCTGAAACGAAGTCCGGATTGTCCTCGCTCCCAGCAACGGTCCAACACGCAGGTACTTCGTACGAAGTAGCGTCTGCCACATCATTGGCCAACGAAGCAATGAGGCTAGAATCCAGACCCCCCGAGAGGACTACTCCCAATGGGACATCGGACATCATCCTGTCCTCTATGCCGTCTCTGAGGCTATCTAGTAAGAGACTGGCTTGTCTTGAGAGATCCTGGCCCTGTTGTGGATCGACCGTGTCCTTCGAATATCTTGCGATGCCAGTCAATACCGCACGTCCATGCCTATCGAGAGACCACGTCTCGATGGTGCCCTGTGCGACTTGGTACACGCCTTCGAAGAGAGTCGTCCTGTCGAGTGGATACTCGTAAGCCAATCGAACCGCCAATGCGTCAATATCCGGCCTTGCCACGAAATCGGGGTGCCCGTAGAACGCCTTGACCTCGGAGGCGAATAGGAGCGTTCCATCCGGCAGGATGGTCCGGAGCACCGGCTTCACTCCTATCGAATCCCGGCAGAGAAGGAGTTCCCGACGCGATGGATCCCATAGCGCAAAACCCCAAATCCCATCTAGTTTAGACAGCCATTCCACATGCGACTCCGCGGGGTTTCCTGGTTCTCGGGCCCGGGAGCTCTTTCTAACTCGTCCTTCAACATTTCCAGAAACCCGAGAAGGGGCGCTGGTCAATGCCCCAGAGGCGGCACGATGCAGTGCGAGGATGACCTCGGAATCCCCCGAGGTCCGCCAAGGATAGTCCCTGAGGGTTTCTCGGAAAGTGCGATAGTTGTAAATCTCTCCGTTTTGAACTAGGATTGCACCGTGATCACTCTCTAGAGGTTGCTTAGATCCTTCGAGGTCGAGGATAGACAGTCTGGTGCTGCCAAAGGCAACCGAACCGTAATCCATGGCCTCGTGGAAATCTCCACTGCCATCGGGTCCCCTGTGCGACAGGCAAGCGGCCATGCGCAACGCAAGACCAGCATCCCCATTACCAAGCAGCCCCGCAATTCCGCACACATACGAGGCACGCGCCGACCATCAATCAAGGTGATGGAAAAAATCAGAAGTAGACGAAGAATATGGCGAAGGATAGTATTGAAGCGATGCCCCAGATAACCAAGTAGGTATTCTGGGAAAGTGAAGATTCGACAATCTCCACTCGATCGGGCTCGTCGGGCATCTTGCTCGGCCTAACCAAAGTAAATCGGATTGTAAAGATGACGGGAGGTGACTATCATAGGAACGGCATCATCAGAACGAGTCCGGACAGTGGCAGCAAGACCATTGTCGCGTTGTCATCGATGAACTTGGTCTTTGGCAACTCTCCTGCTACCGTAAGGGGCGCGAGTAGAATCGCTACCAACAGTTCGGTTCCTAACCAGAAGTGACAACCGATCCACACGAAGTAAGAAACGGCCAACCCCGCGAAGATAGCAGCTCTCATGTCTTTCTTTTTTCGCTTCACCTCCCCCATGACAGGATCCACGAACGTCAGACCGAATATCAAAGGTATCCCGTACATCCCGGACTTCAGTCCCCCGCCATCTCCCTCAGGGGCAATCAGAAGTGCCAGAGAAACTGCGAGGGCCCCCCAAGCCAATGCCGAGATCTGACTTGACTCGTACTCCCTCTGACCTATGATAACGATTCCAAGCCTGAGCCTAGCAACCTCAATTAGTAGAATCGTAATGCAGACAGCACTCACGAATTCCCTTGGGTTGAGTGAGACGAATGCCGCGATTGTCTCCCCGTGAAGGTAGTATGCCAAGGGAATGAGTGACATGGAGATGTGCGTAAGTCGTCTGAAGGCATGACCCCCAAGGCCCCCAATCGAATGTTCGACGTGATCGACGTACTGAGTTATCTCTGTCTGTGTCAAGGCTTCTCACCATCCGCTTTGAGCGAACATCCTATGTCTTTAATCGCTTCATTAACGGTTATAGAACCGTCACCTATTTTTTCCAAATAGGATATAATTTGAGGGTGAGATAGTAACGCCGCGTCCCAACTCGCGATGAGTCGCTCGCGATTCCTGAGCATGTTCCTGCTGGGTTCTGGTTCACAGGATTCCAGATCGGAAATTAACTCTGAAATCCCCGTCCCCTCAATGGCTGATACCAAATGTATCTGGGCATCAGGCCCTTCACCCATATCGAGAGCTTTCCGAACAGCGTCAGCGGCAGACTGGGCATTGGGCAAATCGGCCTTATTAATCGCAATGATGTCCGCGAGCTCCAAGATTCCCGCCTTCTCGGCCTGGACAATATCTCCCCTATCGGGCCCATCAATCAGAAGCACCCTATCGGCAAACGCTACCACCCTAATCTCAGATTGTCCCGAGCCCACTGTCTCGATGATTACCCTAGTCCAACCACAGGCAGATAGGGCTCTCGTCATTTTTCCAAGGCATGGCATCAGTCCTCCAGGATGGTTTCTCGTAGCAAGAGATCGCACGAAGATCGAATCTG
>JAYZLU010000130.1:0-5610 GCA_036153975.1 Thermoplasmatota archaeon
ACCCATAGAAAGACACGTTGTCAAAACGATTGACTGAGAGGTTCAAGTTAGGTCATCTTGCCGAGGCCGCAATCCTCTCGACTTCGTGCCTCTTACCGACAGCGTAAGAGTTGATGTCACCATCGGCTGCCTTGGTGAGTTCTGAGATTACTCCCATTGTCAACGATCTCTTGCTCTTCCTTGTCGCCGAGGCAGAACCAATCGCGAGATTGCGCAGGGCGACGTCTAGACGACGGCTCGGAGAAGAGTCGACAGCCTTGGGCACGTTGACTGCACCCACCCTTATCCGAGTCGTCTCCTCGCATGGGGCGGCTTCGGTAATGGCGTCTATGAACTTCTGCAGCGGGTTCTCACCACTTCTCTCGTGAATCATGTCGAAAGCATCCTCGAGGGACTTGGCGCAGTGCTGTTTCTTGCCGCTGAACTTCCCAGACCGCATCAGGTTGTTGATGAACCTCTCAATTATCGACAGGTCTTTTTTGCCGAACCAGGCATTGGCATGCCTACCGCCAGAGTGTGGAGTCCCTATCGTCCTGAGGTTGACGTAGGGGGAAATTCCGGGGTCGTTGCAGACCACCTCCGCAGCATCCCACTTGCCGAAGACCATCGTGCCTATACCTGCAATCGGAATCTGCTCTTCGATTGGCTCTTCGACCTCGCCTTCCATAGAATCACCTCAGCGCACCGGCTTCTCCTTTCGACCACGGACCATCTCGTCCAAGGAAACGCCATTTACTTTGATTACCTTGTACCTCACCCCTGGAAGGTCTCCATATGAACGGCCCTTGCTGCCTCCGATGCCTTCTACCATTACCTCATCATGTTCGTCGATGAACGAAATCGCCCCGTCACCGGGAGCGAATGCGGTCAGTCTGTTGCCAGTTCGTATCAGACTGATTTTGACCGCCTTCCTGATAGCGGAATTGGGCTGTTTGGCCTCGAAACCGACCTTCTCAATGACTATACCCTTGGCTTGAGGACTTCCTCGCAAAGGATCGTGCTTCAGCAATCCGCCCTGTCGTCGCTTAGCCTGGCGGTTCCTGAATTTCCTCTCCTTCCATCGGTACTTCTTGCGATCAGCCTTCATCTTCGAACCCGAGAAAAGACCCCGTCCCAAGCATACACCTCTGGATGACGGGCCGGCGACCTGACATCGGTTTATGAGACTGACGGGGGCGCAACCGTTGAGTTACGTCTCGATGCTGTTCGCGTGAGCCAACATTGAAGCAGATTGGGCGGTCGGGCGACACTATGGGCTTCCGTGAAATGTTACAGGGCGTCCAAGTCGTGGATGAACTCGTCAGTGTGCGTCACGAAATGCTCGAGCGCTCAATGGCATCCGATCACCGGCCCTTACTACTAACCAACGTAAAGGAGTCCCCCGGACATCGCGCGGCGCTCAACATCATTGACAGGGACAGGCTCTGTGAATCCTTCGGAGTGGAACCTGGGGAGTTGATTGACATCCTCGCATGGGCGATGGATAACCCCTCTGAGCCAGTTCTGGTTGGCGCTCCGGAGGCACCGGTTCTAGAGAACGCCATGGAGAAGGTCGACCTTTCGACTCTACCCATCCCATGGCACTATCCGGAAGACGGCGGTAGATACCAGTCAGCATCGGTGATTATCGCCCAGTACGGTGGCACTAGGAACACATCGTTCCACAGACAACTTCTCAGGGATGCGACTCATACAGTATCTAGATTCGTGCCCCGTCACCTCCGGACCATGACTGACAACGCAATTGAGTCTGGCAACGAGATTCCGATTGCCGTTGTGAACGGCCCTGATCCAGTGGTACTGCTTGCCGGTGCCATGTCATTCGACGAACCACTCGACGAGCTTAGGGTCGCATCCGCCCTCCATGAGAGATTTTACGACCGCCCACTTAGTATTGTGGAGCTCTCAAACGGTGTGGCTGTACCTGCAGACTCAGAGTACGTCATGGAGGCCCGGATAACCCTGGAGACAGATCGGGAGGGACCCTATGTCGACATCACAGGAACGTTGGATGGCATAAGGCTCGAGCCAGTCATCGAATACGATGCAATCCATCACCGGGATGCTCCGATCTTCCACGCCCTTATTCCTGCGGGATTGGAGCACAAGACCCTCATGGGATTGCCTAGGGCACCCACTATCAAAGCGACCGTGTCAAAGGTTGCGACCTGTACTGATGTCTACCTTACGGAAGGAGGCTGCGGATGGCTCTCTTCCGTAGTACAAATAGTGCCAAAGAAAAAGGGTGATGGGGTCAAGGCCATCCATGCAGCCCTCGATGGGCATAGGTCGATGAAGCAGGTTATCGTAGTCGATGATGACATCGATGTCACTGATCCTGCTCGTGTCGAATGGGCCTTGATGACTCGGTGGCAACCCGACATGGACACAGTGATACTCTCTAGTCAGAAGGGCTCTAGTCTCGACCCTAGCCGTGACGAAGACGGCACTACGAGCAAGATTGGTATGGATGCGACATTAGATCCCTCTATCGATCGCTCAGCCTTCGAATCGGTTCTGTGAGGGTTCCTTATGTCCGAACGACCACCCGGGATCACAGAATCCCTACAGCACCCTAGGCGTAGCTTGGGCAACCGGTACAGAAGCCAAGCTGAGAAATTCCTGAGAATCTCAGAGAGTGACCCCACAGGCCTTTCGTGGGCCGAGCAGAGCGCGAGGCAAAGCGTACTTCATGACTTCACGAACCCAGACAACTGGAGAATCCTTGTCAGAATAAAAATCAGTCTTGGGGATACCGAGGGAGTCAGGGCTGTGCTCGAGGACCTGATTACAGTGTTGGGTAGGGACCCGATTCACCTGTCCCAACTGGATGGAATTGACATCCTCGGTTCTGCTGTTTCCCTTCTAGAGGGTGCCCTGAAGGCCGACCCTCTCGACCCAGATGAGTGGTGGGATTCCGTAGGCGATTACGACTCAGCGATTATCGAGTTCTCCTCACGCCTGAAGGGACTGGATGTCAGAGATGCTCGTGCTAACATTCTGTTTTCGAGGAGGCTTGAAAGGCTAAGGGCGGGCGGCGAAGAGGATCTGTTCCTTGATTTATCGAGGTATCTCCTCGCTCAACGGCCCAACAATCACGAAGCGTGGGATGAGTTGGGTAGAATGTACGAAAGGAGGGAAGAATACGACCAAGCTTGGCTATGTTACGATCAGGCACAGACTCACTTCCCTCGTTCAAACGCCCGGGACCGCTTCAAGGAGAGAATGGGGGAAGGGCTAGCAGGTAGCGAAAGGAGGCCATGGAAATCCCCAGGCATATCCGACAGAGTCGAATTCCTCGACAGGATGAGGAAGCTGTCCATCCCGGCGCCCCACAATGTCGAGGAAGAAGATGCACATGAGGTAGAGGGGGATGGGGATTTCACCGAGATTGAAAGTCTGCGTAGCAGCGGAAGGCTGCCAGAGGCCTTCTTCCTTGCACGGAGGATGGCAGCGGAGGGGCATGAAGACGCGGCTGACCTTGTAGAGAGGATATTGGGAGAAATGGAAGATGGGTGATGGGTTCGTGGTCATTTGGGCGATTCCGGATTCAAACTCAAAGGACAGTGGGTGCTGGGTGATGGTACGACACAAAGATCGGGGTTGGGAGTTGCCAGGGGGCGCCATTCACGAAGGAGAGGGGGCCGATGTAGCCGCACTCCGAGAATTATACGAGGAAACAGGTCTACTGGGAATAGCAAAGGCAGTGGAATCGAAAATCGTGGAGGGCGGATACGTCGTTCTTGTCACGGTGGCGGAATCCCCTCTCCCGGATGCATGGCCATCGAGCGACGACTCGATTGAGGAGGTGGGCTGGTGCATGGAAGTTCCAGAGAAATTGGCATGGGATGAAAAGGAGATAGAGAGGATTCTGAATCACGACTGGAGTGCCTCGATTAGCCTAGAATCCTGAATCTCCCCCTTCCTTGACTCCAGAGTGACCCTCCACGAAGGCTCTCCAATGAGGTCACTGGCATCGAGCACCAGTCCTAGATCGTCCCTCGTCTCCCCGGATAGATCTTCGATGATCACCGGCAGGATTTCACCCACCACCTCTCTGATGTCATCTGGATGGGAAGCGATGCTCGTTTTGCCGGGAGCCTCCCTCGGTCTGGCATTCACGATTCTATCACTCATCCTCGGGGACGAGGAATCGATGACATCCAGTGCCATGTCTAGCCACTCCATTCCACTGACTAAGGCTTCCCCGGTCATCTTTGACTCTGTGAGTCGCTTCATAGCAATCCAAAGGTGCCTCATTGCTGGCTCGAAGTCATCCATTTCGCATAGAATCCTCCCAGACTCCAGTCGCGATAGCCCAATGACGTCGTTGGGGTGCCCATTGGTGGACGAGATATCGGATAGCGTCACAAGCGCCATCATCGACTCCCCCCTGTTTCTATGCCATGCACCGAGGTTCAGCAATGCCAATCCATGCAACGGAGAGCCGAATGACGCGGCTGCCAAGCGATCCACGCACCATCGCAATTCGGTTCCAATGTGCTCGCTCTCAATCGCACCCAAAAGGGCCCTTTCCATCCTCAACCAAGCCTCCATCTCGTGATCCCTCTCCTCGATGCTCCTAGCCCGATCCAGGAGGCTCTCGCTGAGAACAATGGCTTGTTCGGTACGACCCCCGGAAAGCAATCTCTTGAGGAGGAGGGCGTCCACGGCTAGTTGGGTTGACCCATTAGCTGTCGAAGAAGGCATGAATGCACCTCACTCCCTCTCGAAGGCTTCCGCCAATCTCTCGTACTGGTCCCTGACTCCTTCTTCCTTCTCCATGAGCCTCTTTAGGTGATCCTCGAGGGTGATTTTTGCTTCGGTCAGATCTGTAACTAGGGAATCCCTATCGTCAACCTCCAGGAGGAGGTTACCGAAGGATCGAAATACCGACCTCTCAGGATCCTGTTTCTCGAGTGCCTCGACAGTGTTTCCGTACTCAGATACTTGGGATGAGAGGGTCTGGATCTGGTTCCTTACTACCTGAAGCTCCCTAGCAACTCCCTGAATCTCCTCGGTAGTCACTTGCTCGCTAATCAGATCCCCTCCCTCGTGTTGCTCCAAGCGATTGCTCAGAAGCAATTAACCCTCGCATAACCGTGTTCCACCTAGCTCTGAGGTCGTTGAAGCTGTGAGAATCAAGAAAGATTCTGAGGTGCCCGTTTTCGTAAGTGTGCTCAGCCTCGGTGACTAGGGCTGCAGAAAGAGCCTCTGCTTGAGAGTGCTCTACGGAGAGACGTAGGAGTATGGTCTTATTCCTCTTCAGAACTGGCATCTGGATCTCTCTCTGCTAGCTTTCGCTCGTATTCAAGTGCTGCCTGCTGAGCGATCACGGTCATATCAGTAGCAGTCGCCCCCTCCATCGAACGGCGAACAATGCGTTTGTTGGCGTCCGAAGCCCTCGTGTATGGTTCCCAGACGCCTCCTGAGAAGGTGTGTTGACACTTTCTACATTCCCAGATTCCGGCCGCCTTCCTGCGGACCTGAGGGTACTGACAGTTGGGGCATGTGTATTTCCTCGACTTCTTGGCAATGGCGGAACCGGCCCTACGTCTGACACTGACTCCGTACCTAGGGCCATAGCGCGCTGTAGCTCCTGCCTTTTGG
>JAYZLU010000131.1:0-3064 GCA_036153975.1 Thermoplasmatota archaeon
TCTCAGGGACCAGGCATCGCTGCTGGCAGATTCCGGCCTGGATAGGGTGACAGTCAGTCTAGACGCCCTCGACCCGCAGACTCACGCGAGCATGGTCGATTGCGCCATCCCGGTCGAGACCGTGCTAGAGGGCATCGAGGCCGCGCTTGAGAACGACCTCGGTCCAGTGAAGGTCAACTGTGTTGTCCAACGCGGCGTCAACGAGTCCGAGGCTCCCGCCCTAGTACGGCACTTCCGGGGGACCGGGGTCACAGTCCGATTCATCGAGTACATGGACGTCGGTAGGACCAACGGATGGAGCCCGGGGCAGGTCGTCCCATCGATGAACCTGCTCGAGGAGCTTCAGGGGGAGTTCGATCTCGTTCCTGTCGCGGTCGAGTCACCGAGCGACGTCGCGACTAGGTGGGCCCACTCAGATGGCTCGGGGGAGATCGGCTTCATTTCATCCGTCTCGGAGCCGTTCTGCGGCGACTGCGTACGCGCGCGCCTCTCCGCAGACGGGCACCTCTTCACTTGCCTGTTCGCCTCGGGAGGGCATGACCTCAGGGCGATAATTCACGATGGCGGAGCAATAGAGGAGCTGACCGATGCGATTGCCGCTGTCTGGAGTCGAAGGACGGATAGATACAGCGAGATACGGTCGTCGGAGACTTCGTCCCTACCACGGATCGAGATGTCCTACATCGGTGGCTGAAGCGACCTCGCCGCCCCTGCGATGTCCTCCCATGGGGCGTCGGTCCTGAACGACGGCCGACCGTAGTGAGTAAGCCCAGCCCTGTGACCCGACTCCCGCAGAGCCTCGACCATTCGTCTGGGGCTGGGCGGGGCACCCACACCGAGCCAAGCGGATAGGTCATCGACGACGATGTGGTGGTGGGTATCTATCACCCCTGCCTCCTCGCTGATGTTTCGAACGCTCCTCGCGACCCGCCTGCGCTCGAGCTCAAAGTCCCGCTCGGTCCAGCCTACGGGGTCGTTCTCGATTGCAGGAGGCCCACAAGCCTCGATTGCACGCTCGGCGGTCATCGAGGACATTGCAGAGGCCTCGCCCATCGCCCCGACCCAGAGGGGACCCGAGACTCTTGAATCACTTTGACCCAGTGGGTAATCGAGTGGGAGCAGGCAGTTCATCGGCAACTGCTCGAGCGAGGCCCCGTGGTGCAGTCCCGAGGCCATCGACGCCCCGACCTCCTCCGCCGTGGGCGCATACACCCTCCATCCAAGGCCATCCTCCACCCTGTTAGCCGCCTCCACGCTCCTGATGACCCGAGTTGAGACCCTGAGGTGATGTGAGTCCCATACCGAGAGCAATGGTTCGATTGCGCGGTCGTGTCGCGCAGCCACTCTGGCCACCGTCGCAAGCAAAACCCTCAGGCCCGAGTCGTGTGCTAGCCGATCGGTCCTGACGCGCGCGCCGTAGCGCCTCAACAACGGGCGCCTAGAAGACCCAGTCAGGGCTGCTGTGTCGGTCGCACTGACCTCTATGACGCTGCTCCGGGCTAGGGATTGAATCGCGGTGTCGATGAAGGGCACGGGCGATCCATAGGGGTCGATGTCGACCCAGTGCCTGCCGCTCTCAAGCACAACGCTCCTGAGGTCCCCCCCGACCGGATTGATTTGTCCGCGACCATGTGCCGGGGGGAACTCCTCATGGGATCCTTTTGCCCATGCTAGGGCACTCGGGTCCAGGTCGACAATCGTGACCCTCATCCTCTCGACCAAGTCAGGAGGCAACTCGTTGAGCCACCGGCGCGCCCTCAGGCCTGTCGCCGAGAGTCCATCTAGGGCGTAGATGGCACCGTCCCCAAGAAGTCCCGCCTCAATTGCGTACCTCAGCAGGAGCACACTGCGGGTCCTGCTTCCCGCCATAGCCGGGTTGTGAAAGACCGAACCTGAGCCCTTGGCTCTCGGCCCCTGCCCCGTGATTTCCGGCGCATTTGGCAGCCGCATCAGGGTACGCCCCTCGCGGTGTACCACTCCGGGCCATCCGCCCGCATCGCCCTCGGCCATGGTTTGCGGAGGGCCCCACCCCAAAAGGCATTGACGAAGGGGGGGGGAATCAGTAGCGAACGAACCTCACTCCGGGATCAGAGTGAGTCACCACCCTGCCTTGATCGACCACTTCGCCCACGACCCTACTGCCGGACAGCCGCTCCTCAAGCCAATGTGCAACCGGATCTGCAGCAGCTGCAGAGACAGCCACTACCATCCCCATCCCCATGTTGAAGGTTCGGTGCATCTCCTTGCTGTTCACAGAACCGATCTCTGCTATCCACTCGAACTCCGGTTGCGCTGACAGCGGCTCGCCAATGTGCCAACCGAGGGAGCCATGGAGCCTCAGCAGGTTCGAGAGCCCTCCTCCGGTAATGTGAGCGATGGCCTTGATGCTACCCTCCGGGCAAACACCGCCCTCCCCCCTCGACTCCATAATCAGGTCAACCACCGGGTCGACGTAGATTCGGGTCGGATTCAGTATTACCTCTCCAAGAGACGCCCCGCCACTGTTATCGGGAAAGAGATCGACCTCCCTAGATGGGTGTTCGGCATCGAACGGAGCAGCATCTCTCAACGAGCAACCCGACCTCTCCAGAACCGCCCTAACCAGGGTGTAGCCGTTGGAGTGAAGGCCGCTGCTGGGGAGGCCGATGAGAACGTCACCAGCCTCCAAACCCTCGCCCGTGATGCCACCCTCGCGAGGGAACCAGCCCAGAGCGGTGCCAGAGAGGTCGAGCTCATTGACGATTCCGGGGAGGGTCGCGGTCTCGCCTCCGGCAAGGGTGACCCGCGCTCTCGAGCAACCCCTGGATAGCGAGGCGCCCAACACTGCGTGCACGTCGGGATCCGTCTCGGGGACGGCGACGTAGTCCACGAATGCCAGTGGTTCCGCCCCAACGCAAATCAGGTCGTTCACGTTCATCGCCACGCAATCGATGCCTACGCCCTCTAGGCGACCCAGTTGGTTTGCGATCTGGAGTTTGGAGCCGACTCCGTCCGTTGCCAAGGCCAAGCAGGAGTCACCGAACTCAACGACCCCCCCGAAACCCCCAGGCAGTGGAACCGGGGC
>JAYZLU010000132.1:0-8065 GCA_036153975.1 Thermoplasmatota archaeon
TCGTCCCACTTTCGGTCGTCTGCTAGCTTGTGAGCATACTCTTCCTCGATTCCGAGGTCCATCAGCTTCTTCTTTGTCGCGCTCTTGACGACCATCAGTTAGCACCCCCCAATGCGTCATCTAGTACTTGATCGACGTCGAACGGGTTTCCTTTGCGACTACGAGCGGGGTCTACACCATCCTCTCCGTACTCAAACTGGACGATTCGATTGGCAGTGTTCCTCACAGATGCCCTGTCGTCGTTTGAGACCTTGAGGTCGTCCATCGCATTGATCAGCCTGCGTTGCATGTAGCCAGACTTGCTCGTTCTGACCGCGGTGTCTACGAGGGACTCCCTACCTGAGACTGACAACATGAAGAACTCCGTGGGCTCGAGGCCGCTCTTGAACGATGAAGAGACGAAGCCCTTTTCCTTGGCCCCCTTGACCTTACGGGGGAAGTGCGAAAGCACGCGGTCCTGATAACAACGCTCTAGCCTCTTGCCTCGGACCTTGGGTTGTCCGATGGACCCAGCCATCATCGCTAGGTTGTCCATGGAGCCTCGGGCTCCCGAGGTAGCCATCAACACGGCTGAGTTGTCCTCACCCAACAATGACTTGGCAACGTTGCCCGTCTCGGACTTGCCTTCGTCGAGAAGGGTCAGGATATTCTCCTCTAGCGTCTCTAGGGGAGTCCTTCCAGGCCTCGATTCGTACTTCTTCCCGTCCTTGCCAAACTTCTGCAACTCGGAATCGACCTTGGCGCTGGCAGCACGGTTGATTTCTGCAATTTCCTTCATCGCCTCGGGTGGAAGGTCCTCGTCGTCTATGCCCGTAGTGAAACCCATGGCCGTGCACATAGCGATAGTCATCTTGGTCATCTTATTGATGAAGTCGGCTCCTATGTCGGTGCCGTGAGTCTGAACTACGGCATCGAGGAGCCTACCGTCCTCAGCACCTATTCCGCGCTTGTCTATCGCGCCGAGCACATCGCCCTTTGAGACATTCACAACCTCGCCAGCACGGTTTTTGAAATTGAGGTTGAACCCTTCACTCACGAGGAGGCTGAAGATTTCGTTCCCCCTGTAGCCGATCTGGCCATTCTCCTCGACTTCCTCGGGAAGGATGCCGTCCCAGCCCACTGCACCTAGGACGTCCATCACCACGTGCTTTGGTAGGAAGGCATCACCGTGAGTCATTAGGTATGCACCGGAGATATGGTCATGTATCCCCCCGATGACGCTGCCTCCGTAGCGAGGGGAGATGATGTGCTCCTGCACGCGCATCAGGATTCTGGCCTCGGCCCGCGCCTCCTCGCTCTGAATTACGTGGAGGTTCATCTCGTCACCATCGAAATCTGCGTTGTAGGGGGTGCAATCAGCGAGGTTGAATCTGAACGTCTTTCCCTGCATCACACGTATCTCGTGGACCAGCATGGACATCCTGTGCAGTGATGGCTGGCGGTTGAATATCGCAACGTCACCATCGATGAGGTGGCGTTCGACGACTACCCCCGGGCGCGGATTGCCGTCCCTGTCGTAGGTACTGAGACGATCCTCCACCTCAGTGGGATATACGTGTCCATGCTCGTCCTCTATCTCTGGGCTTCCACAGTGGGGGCACTTTACCTCTAGGTGCTCAGGCAAGTACTCCGAGGGATGTTCGACCTCCCACCTCCATCGGTAGTGAATGACTGCATTGTGGTCAGACTCGGGCAAGGATTTGCCGAGTTTGTCTTCTCCCCTGAGGTTCGAAAGTGTGCCCTCGAGGTCGACGGTCCACTCCTCATTCAGATCGTCGGTGATGTGGTCCCTGCGCATCTGTCGCATCAGGGCCAATCCAGGCAGGAAGTTTGGAGCAGGTAGAACCTCGTTCAACTCGGGCTTGTAACCGGTGTAGGGCTCGTCGTCGTTGCCAGCATTGCACTCTGGGTTCAGGCACCTGAAACCAGACCAGATGAACTTCGTACGATCGGTGATTCTGACACGGAATCGATCGCCCCTGATGATGTAGTTCACTCCCGGGTGCACATCTGGGCCACGCATAATCATCTGTCGGAGCTGCTCCCTGTTCCTTCTGGTGACGCGGATGGGCACGGTGAGTTCCTTGGCTGACGAAACGGGAACTCCTACTTCGTTGATGCCGAGGTTGGGGTCCGGGCTAATCACCGTCCTAGCGCAGAAGTTGACTCGCTTGCCCGAGAGGTTGCTGCGGAACCTGCCCTCTTTGCCCTTGAGGCGCTGGGAGAGCGTCTTCAGGGGCCGGCCTGATCTGTGCCTCGCTGGGGGGATGCCACTGGTCTGATTGTCGAAATACGTCGTGCAGTGGTACTGCAGTAGCTCCCACAAATCCTCGACGATGAGTTGGGGGGCACCCGAGTCTCGGTTCTCCCTGAGCCTCTGGTTAATCCGCAGCACATCAACTAGCTTGTGAGTCAGGTCGTCCTCTGACCTGTCGCCGCTCTCGAGGGTTATGGAAGGACGGACGGTGATGGGGGGTACGGGAAGTACCTTCATGATAGTCCACTCCGGCCTGCTGACATCCCTCTCCATTCCGACGAAAATCAAGTGCTCGTCGGGAATCTTCTCTAACCATTCCCTGATGTCCCTGGCATTCAGCTTGTGCTCTCCCTTGTCGGCCTTCTTCTCCTTGAAGGTAGTGGGCTTGTCGAGGATGTTCTTTCCCTGCTCCGACCCACAGTGCATGCAAATGGCCCTCTTCGGACCAGCGCAGATATTCTCTATGTCCTTGGTGACCTTCTTGAACTCCCTGCCACCGACGCCGTGCTTCAGGATGACGTCGTTCACCTTGTCGCGGTAGTAATCCTGTTCGGACTTCTCAGGGTCGAGAGGGTGCGTCTCGGGAGCGTCGAGGAGAAGGACCTTGCTGCACTTGTTGCACGTTGCCTTTAGGCACGTCTTGATTAGCATGGAGAAGCCGATGTGCATCACAGGCAGCTCCAGTGCGATGTGGCCGAAGTGACTGGGGCACTCCTCATGCTTGTTGCCGCAGGTCTCGCACCTGATGCCCGGGTCAATGACGCCCATCTTAGGATCCATTAAGCCCTGCTTGAAGGCATGCCCGTCGTCCTTGTAGGTATCAGCGGTCTTGACCTCTACCGAGGACATCTTTCTAATTTCGTTGGGATCCATCAAGGTGAACCTGATTGAATCAATTCGCTTCGGGATTTTTGCTGCGTCACGGGCGCTCATCTTCGGTCCTCCAATTCCAGTCTCATGGCCACACCAAGGCTCTTCATCTCATCCAAAAGGAGCTTGAACGCATACGAAGTCTGCACAGAATGAACATCTGCCCGGTCACCGCAGACTGGACAGACGCTGGTTCTCCTCTTCCAGTCGTAATAGGCTATGTGCCCGCACCTGGGGGTGTTGCATACCATGAGGTTCCACCCATCGGACTCGTCGAGGAGCCGATCCTTGATTACCATGGAGGCCCCATGGGAAATCAGGCAATCCCTCTCCATCTCACCGAACCTCAGACCACCTTGGCGGGCCCTTCCTTCAGTCGGCTGCCTAGTAAGAATCTGGACTCGTCCGCGACTTCTGGCGTGAAGCTTGCTGCTAACCAAGTGATGCAGTCTCTGGTAGTAGATGACGCCAACGAAGGTGTCCACAGGGAATGACTCCCCGGTCTCACCGTTGACCATGGTCTGACGCCCGGTGTGATTGAGGCCGTTCCTGAGGAGGCCTGCGCGTAGAGACTCCTCCTTCTCCCCGGTGAAGGCGGTCCCATCAATTCGGTGGCCCTCCATCGAGCCGACCTTTCCTCCAATCATCTCGAGGACGTGGGCAACGGTCATCCTAGAGGGGATAGCGTGGGGGTTGATCAGGAGGTCGGGGATGACGCCGTCCTCAGTGAACGGCATGTCCTCCTGGTCCACCAGTCTGCCGATGATGCCCTTCTGGCCATGCCTGCTAGCAAACTTGTCCCCCAACTCCGGAATCTTATTTGTTCGCAGTGTGATTCTGACTAGTCTACCTGAGTCTAGGGACTCAGTGACGTACACGTTGTCGACCCATCCCTTCTCACCATGGCGGACAAGCATCGATGACTCTCGGCGCTCTTGCGCCTGAAGGAAGGCTCCATGGGCCTCTTCGAGGAAACGAGGTGGGCTTGTCTTTCCTACTAAGATCGACCTGTCGCCCTCGGCACTTGTGAGTTCTTGCTCTGGGACAGGTAGTCCATCGCGTTCAAGGTGAGAATAGGCGCTCCAAGACTTCAGTCCTTTGATTTCGTCGAGTCCGGTACCGGGGATCTCGATCTTCTCCTCCTGGCCTCCTGGGAATCTCTTGTTCTCAGCGTTGTAGGTACGAATGAAGGCTGAGCGACCGAGCGCACGCTCTACGGATGCCCTGTTCATGACTACTGCGTCTTGCATGTTGTAGCCGTGGTGACTAATGATAGCGACAACGAGATTCTGACCACCGGGCCTCTGGTCGAAGTGTGTTGACTTCATCGCCCTAGTGCCCACAATGGACCTCTGGGGGTAATGCATGACGTGAGCACGGGTGTCCGGGCGAAGCCGGAAGTTGGCACTGGCAACGCCAAGGCTCTGCTTGACCATCGCAGTGCCCCCGGTGACCCTAGGGGTGGAGTTGTGCTCAGGGTATGGGACAAGCGAGGCGCAGACGCCGAGGATGAGTTGGGGGTCAATCTCGACATGGGTAAAAACTAGAACAGTGTTCTCCTTCTTTTCCTTCCTCTTGAGTGAGTCGATGTTGTCCTGGTAGTAGTTTAGGGGGACATTGAACTCCTCGACAATGGCGTCCCCGTTAGGCAAACGCACTTCCACCGAAAGCTCTGCATGGGAGATTCCATGCTCCCCCATGTTCAACCACTCCACCTTCGATGGATTCATCGGTCTCTTGTTCTTGGGCGAGAGGGGGGGCAAATCGAAAGGCCGCGGAGCGATGAGTAGGTCCTCTTCTTCCTCTGCGTCGACCCACTCGACCACGCCTCCGGAGACGAGGTCGGCGAAGGTAATCTCTCCTGAATCGAGGCCATCGAGGTGCATCTTGGTAACCTGCAGACTGCCATGATCGAGGATAAGCAATGGTCGAAGCATCCGGCCCCTGTCTGTGTTGATGTAAACATCACGATTCTCGAGATCGTGACGAATGCTGACCTCTGGCCTGATTCGGCCAGAGCGGCGACGTCTCTTGAACTGGCTAACCAACTTGTGTGGCCTCTTATGCAAGCCGAAGATGTCGCCGTTGACATGGATTCTCGAGCCGGCTGCCCAGCCATCGGGGTTATCGTCGACGCCCGCTTCCTTGAGAAGGGCCTTGACATCGTCCTCCGGGACCTCTTCCGAGACATCGATCATCTGTGCGGCGTTCTTGACTAGGCCGCAATTCTGTCCCTCGGGCGTCTCGTTGGGACATAGGCGACCCCATTGAGTCGGGTGCAAGTCCCTAGCCTCGAAGTGAGGTTGGCTCCTGACAAGAGGGCTTGTCACCCTCCTGAGATGAGACAGGGCAGATAGGTAGGTAGTACGGTCGAGAAGCTGGCTGACTCCGGAGCGACCGCCTACCCAGTTCCCAGTGGCGAGGGCATGCATAATCTTGGTCGTGAGTACATCGGGTCGCAGGCAAGAGGAAATCCTCAATTCTCTCTTGCGGTTGTGGTGCCTCTCGAGTTGATACTTGAGGTCCCTAGCCAATTGCTGGAGGCTGACGCGGAACAAGTCCTCCACTAGATCTCCTGCAAGCCGAACACGTTTGTTCGCATAGTGATCCTTGTCATTGGGATCCCTGTTCATAATCGCCATTTCGAGGACTTGCCTAGCTATCCTTCCGAGGAAGATAGCCTTCTTCTCCCTGTTATCGGGGCTCGACCCCAAGTGAGGAAGTAGCTCATTGTCCAGCAAGTTCTGAATGCGTGACTCTCTGTACTCCTTTTGCTGCCCGGCAGCGAACTTCTTCTCAAGCCACGAAAGTGCCTCTTCGCAGGTGTCGACGCCGTACTCCTCATTGTCTCTGACATCATTCAAGTTGGCGACGGTGTATTTCATGGCTTCAGGGGGTCCGGCTATGGAGGCAAATATCTCCCTGTCATTCTCAACCCCTAGAGCCCTCATCAAGAGAACGAGAGGGACAGGTGTGGTGCCGGCACTGGGAATCTTGACCATCAGCATGCCGTCTCTGCGCTTCTCGACGTTGAGGGGTTTCCTGACGCCGTCCTTCTGTGAGAATATCTTCGCGACCTGTGTCTCGTGCGAGTACTTCTTGTTCTTCTCTACGGTTACCCTGTTGGGAGCAAGGTCTTCCATCGAAATGAGTACGCGTTCCGTCCCGTTGATTATGAAGTAGCCGCCCGTGTCGAGAGGATCTTCACCCTCCTTTCTCAAGAGCTGGGTATATCTCTCGGAGTCCTCAGTAGATGTTCCAGGGGAGAGTCGCCTGTTCTCATCTAGGTGATTTGGATGCAGGTTGCATCGGGCTGATCGGACCATTATCGGGAGATTACCGATGTGGACGCTCGTCTCTTCGATTGACCCGAGGTCGGATCCGGGTGATGGGGGGAGGTCATCACGGAAGATCTTGAAGTCAAGGTATACTGGGGAGAAATAAGTCAACTTTCTGAGGCGACACTCTAGTGGGGTCGCGGGGTGCTCGGCACCGTTGGCCTCCTTGATTGTGGGCCGCCCTAGTCTGAGGTTCTTCAGCCTCACGATAATCTCTTTGTCTAGCAAGTCGAGCTTGACCATCCCGCCTTCGTCGTCATCGATCTGCTCGTCGCTGCCAATCTTGATGTTCCTGACGATGCGCTCCATCCTGCTCTCCTTGCCATCGCCTATGGGAATGCAATCGTTATAGGAAGCAAGCTGGTGATTGACTAGGCTTCTATGCTTGAAGTAACTATCAACTATCTCTTTCATTTTCCCAACTCCGAATCTACGTCCTTTCCACTATGAGTCGATAAGCGACAGAGCTACCGGCGGACCTACTGTACCTAATGACCTTAACAACACGATTTGCTAGCCAACCAGCAGGGAGTTCATCGTTCTCAGACTCCTCCACCTCCTTGATGACCTGGATGGCCGGGTCGGTAATCAAGATCTTGGGGAGCAGCTCCTTGGCTAGGCGATCGTTACCATGAACATCGTTTTCAAGCAAGTTCCAAGGCTTGAGCTCGTCGGCCTCGTGGTCAATGGGGACCAGTTCGTGATGAGGCACGAGGAGGTGATTCAAGACGTTGAATCTGTACTCGCCCCTGGGTATGTCCTCGTCCAGTAGCGCCTTCCTCGAAATGGTAATGCGATTGCTCTTGCTGCGCTTACGGGAGCCGACATGCTCGCTAATCACGTTCATGATGTGCTCCAAGGCAGAATCGCCGGTCTCAAGACTGACCTTCTTAGCCACCTGATCGACGGTCATCCTCTTGATGGCGTCTAGGTTCGCATCGTCTGCTAGGCTGTGCGCGTGCGCTTCGGATATACCGAGTTCGATGAGCCTTTTTTTCGTTGAACTCTTAACCGCCAAACGCTTCCCCCCTATCCAGAAAAGCGAGGGCCTGAGGCGCTATTCAGGCGGGCCTGAGGGGATTCGAACCCCCGGCCACCGGGTTAAAAGCCCGGCGCTCTACCTGACTAAGCTACAGGCCCAAGGCTAATGCTGGGCCATCCTGCGAACTGGGGGGGGTTGAAGAACCCTCCGGGACAGTGACCACTACACGTGGGGGCCCCGCTCCCGGGGGGTGCGCGGAGCGTATGCATCTTCCGGGCATTTCCGCATAAATGTTTTCAGCGTCCCCGGGTTGCAAGCACAGGAACAGGATATCTTGTCTCAATGCGATAACATAGCGAATCAAGGGGTTCGGGGCCATTTCCATGACTTTGCCCTAGACGGGATTGGATCGTGGAAGATACTGGTTCCGCACACAGTCTACCCCCCTAGAGAGGATACTGAATTGATGTGCAAAGCTGTTGCGGATCTCAGGCGTTCAGATGGGTTGGCGCTTGAGATTGGTTGTGGCTCGGGCGCCGTCACCCTAGTCCTAGCCAGCTTGGGTTGGGACGTCCTAGCCTGCGATGTCAACCCCTTCGCCGTAGCTGCTACAAGAGG
>JAYZLU010000133.1:0-2667 GCA_036153975.1 Thermoplasmatota archaeon
TCCCGGCGGCACCATGAAAGTCGCCTCGTCCGCGGGTTTCTCGTCAACCGTGGCAATGATGTCCCAGCGATGGTCCTGCCTGACCTCGAACTCCACTAACTCGGAGTCAGTGACGCTTTCATTTCCCGTGGAGGTCATCGTGAACCGAACGCCGATAGGGACTCTGGCCGGAGTGGCGTCGGGGAAAGTGATACTGAGGGGCACGGTCTGGAGGCTACCGGCACCCAGGGAAGTCGGATTGCTGGAGAATGAGGCCTCCACGCCGGGATCGGAGGTGATGTTGCCGTCAAGCCGGACGGAATATGAGAGGACGTACGAATCCTGACCATTTCCGAGGTTCTCCAGTCTGAGTATCGCCAAGGCAGGCTCATCGACGCCGACAACGAACGGCTGTGTGGTCGGAGAGGTAACCAACAGGCCGGCCCGGTGGATTTGCATGACCTCGAGCGAGAGCCTCAATGAGAATGCGGAGCCCGATGAGGCTATGTCTCCGAATGCGTGGAAGGCTGGGGGTGCATTCGCAGGTAAGTCCAGTGATATCGAGCCCGAAGCCCTCGTTCCGGGGTCCCCTGAGAGAGTGACGGCATCTCCAGCAATGGACAGTTGCCCACCGCCTTCCCAAGACCAGCCGATGATTCCCATTCCAGCCTCGGAAAGAGACCAAGTCAGGTTGCCAGATTCTGTGGGCAGGTCGGCAGTGACGTTCCAAACGAGTCCGTCAGCGGGGACCGACCTCTGATGTGAGGGATTGACAACGGTGCCCGTAGCGACGAACACCAAAGATACCTCACTGCACTCTTGCTCTTCACCCGCTCCCACGCACATCGTCAGCGGGGTGCTCACGCTATCGCCGTGGCCGGCTTCGGAGGGGACTTGGAGCCTCGCAGTCATCTCCCTTTGCTCATCCGGACCCAGAGTTAGTGCGCTGACCTCGCTACCATCAGAGTCGTACATCCTCAGATCGGAGCCCCAGTCGGTGCCGTCCCAAGAAATGGTAATCTGGGCCTCGGCTGCGTTGCCTACGTTCTCGACAACCAGCCAGGCCGGCGCGTCATCACCGATTAGCCCGTATCCCGTGCTGATCGACGTGCCGTCCGGGCCCCTGATGGATAGTCCCCGCGTCCTGTTAGCCTCCACGGGTAGGGTTGACGTTACGCTGACACTGGGATCATCATCGAGCGAAATTGTAAGTCTGAGGTGGCCGGAGTCTGATCCTAGGGCGCTTTCGGGTGCGTTGACTCTGAGTGTTGGGGCCCAAACTCCGTCGGCGTCGATTTCGACGCCGCTGATGCCACCAGGAGTCTCATCGACCCAATTCCAGTCGGCAGGGAGGTTGGAGTCGTCCACTGCGAGGCTCCAGACGCCTGACAGCCTCCCGGTTGACCTGATGTTCACCGAGGCGACCTCACTGCTCCCTGGGTCCACCCTCAACGGATCGGTCGGCATTTCGAAGGAGGCGTTGTAAGGGGGGACGATTGAGAGCGTCTTGGCCTGCATGTCGTTGTCGAATCTGGTCTGTGTCAGGTTCCTGTACGGGTCGAGGACCAATTCGAAGAAATGGTCTCCGAGCTCACCGCTCCACTCGACGCTGAACGACGCGAACGATCCCGAGCCACTCGGGTCGACCGGTTCGAGGTTGGAGATGCCTTGCCTGGCAATCTCCATGCCGTCAGCGTAGAGCACCGCATCCGTGACGCCATCCGTGTCGGACGTCCCAGCATTTTCTAGGAATGCCGTGACAGTGACCTCCTCGCTAGGGTCAGGGGCACTAGGGTTGAACTCGATGCCTCTCCCGTCCGTCAGCGGCCTCACGTCTGGTCTAGCTACTGAGACAACCATGCTTCCGACAATTAGGTCGAGCGTCGCGTCACCATCTATGTCGGCCAGCGATGGCGACGCCCAGGTCCTGTGATCCAGTTCTAGCTCGTCCGACCAAGCCGCGTTGACTCCCGAAGACGTACCTGAGGTCCCGTCGAAGGCCCAGAGCGAGCGTCCGAAGACTACGAGGAGTTCGGGCTCACCCTCGCCGTCTATGTCCATCCATGAGGCAGCTGCGACGGCTATCTCGTCGTTCGGCGTGCCGCTGCTCTGCTCCAAGTCCCTGTTCCAGGCTTCATCGGGCGTACTGCCCTCGACGTCATGGCAGCCTGTCTGGCCATGCCGCGCCCCGGTCGTGCTCTGCCACCAGGTGACCCAACACACCCTGTCATGATCACCATCGCCATCCGTGTCTATGGCCGTAGGTGGCGCATCAGCGAAGCCGTTGGATGCTTCGAAGCTCCAAAGCTCGTCACCACTGTCAATCTCAATCCCCCTGAACTCAGCGCCATCAACAGAGTTCGAGCCATCAGCGTCCGAGGGTATGGTGACGATCATCTCTGGGCCCGAGTCAGAGTCGAGATTCGCAATCACTGGACCGGGGAGCCTGACATGGGGCGAGTTCGTGTCCCCGTCTAGGTTGTCTAGTGAGAGCCCACCGTCCCAACTGGAGTCGCCCGACGAGGAGTCTATCTTCCATACCCACATGCCCCCGTTGTTCGCTTCGATAGTGGTGAGGAGCACGTATCCCGTGGAGTCATCGACTTGAGCGAACGCAGGGTCCGAGGGGTGGCTGCCCTTGTCCAAAGTCACCTCCCACAGGGTGCTGGGAGTGCCGTTCGCCTGGAG
>JAYZLU010000134.1:0-2591 GCA_036153975.1 Thermoplasmatota archaeon
CTGATGGCAGAACACGGTGAAGTTGCCGGGGCTGCCTTCTATCACGCTCTGCATGGCGCTGTACCGGAGCTCCCACTGGTCGGGGAGGGTGATTCTGAGAGGAATCTCCTCTATCACGCCGCCCACGCGCGGGATGTCGAGAATCCTAGTCGAGCGACTGTCAGTCAACCCCGTTAGATCGGTACTCTCCATCCAACCCCAGCTGCCGTTGCTGTCCACCGAGCCGTTTGCGGGCGGGATCACGACGACTTCGACCCACTTATCCATCTGTAACGGCGAGTAGTCGACGATGCAGCAACCCAGCATCTCGGAGTCGGTCAGATTACGGGCGTTCTCTATCAGTACGACGAAATCTGCAATCTCGGGTATGCTCAGCCAGCCATCGCCGTCACCTAGGTGCTGGTCGATCTGGGCACGCACGCCAAGTGCTCTGTCAGGCAGCAGCTCCACGCCGTAGTCGTCCCGCAGAGAGATGTTTGCGTTCCACGAGGCCGAGATGTTCGAAGACGACGATATCGGTCCTGAGATATCGAGTTGAGAGTTGCCCAAGACATCATCGTCCTGCGGTGGCAGAGGCTCGGGCCACACCCAAGAGGGCCCCTCAGGCTCCTCTTCGGAGTCAAGGGGGACGGCTTGGCTGTAGTCCACTGCGAGCATCGCATCGGTGATGGTGCTCTCCCTATCGCTCCTCCAAGCGTCGTAGTCGTTTGGCTTCGTGTTAGCGAACATGACCGCAAATACGGGCTCAGAGTCCACAGTCACACGCTTGAAGTTGGTAGAGGAGCCCGAGAAAGCCCCCCAGTGCCTCCATACCTCATCGCCCCCGCTCATGACGTAGATCCCCCTGCCGTAATGGCCGCCCCATGTGTCATACGGGTTTGCGATGAAGTAGTCGAATGGGTCATCGAAGACCCCTGAGTCCAGAGTGCCGTCGATGTGCGCTAGGAACCTCGCGTAGTCGGCAGCTGATGCAATCCAACCCCCGCCGCCGTCCTTCTCCTCGATAACGAAGTCCCCGCAGTCCGGTCCTGGGGCGTCCTCGAAGATCGGGTCGCCGTTAGAATCCTGGCCGGATGGGAAGTGGCACTCGTCGATGAGGTCGTCGAAGTAGGACACCTCTCCCTCGGCCCTCTGGTCGGGCATGGTCATGCCGATCGACATGCTGTCGATGCCCATCGGGGTCAGGACATGGTCGAGGATGTAGGACTCGTAGTCCATTCCGCTCTGTGCCTCGATGATCTGCCCGAGGATCTGGAACCCGATGTTTGAGTATTGCTCACCGTTGCCGGGGCTGTAGTCAAGCGGGCGCCTTAGCCACTCGGTCAGTATCCGTTCCATTGGTATGGGAGCCAGGTTTCCGCCGTCGAAATCCTCGATTAGCGAGTCCTTGTCGATGCACGGATCGTTCTGCCAGCTGGCAGTCCAGCGGTTCCAGTGCCAATAGGTAGGGTCAGAGGAGGGATCGAATCCGGCACGGTGATTGAGAAGATGTGAGACGTTGATGTCGCTGATGGAGTATGCAGCAGAGTGATTTGGGTAATTGCAACCATCAATTCCCTGGGGGAGCAAGTCAGGTATCAGGTCGACCATATTGTCGTCAAGTGAGATGGTCCCGTTCTGAATCAGAGTCAGGATACCAGCTGAGGTCACCGCCTTCGAGAGACTAGCAATTCTGAACTTTGAATCCACAGTGACATTTGAGGACCAGTAATCGCCACTCTGATTCGTCCCATTCGCAGATATCCCGTAGCCCTTGTTGAAGACCAACGACCCATTGTGCATCACGGCTACTTGGGCGCCTGGAATGTCCCAGTCATCCAGAAGATCAGATACGGTCGCATCGAACTCCTCGAAGGGATCGGATGGTAATGGCTCGGGTTCATCGGCGAGAGCCGGGACGATCAGCGTTCCCGTGAGCATCAGCATCGCAAGAGCGAGGGAGGTCGTTCGCGAGCCCATGTTGCCACCTAGTCCTCGTAGATTATCACTGAGCCTTCCACATCCACACCCAAGGGGATCAGCCTGTGCTCGGGGCCGAGTTCGACCAGTCTGTCGCGCAGTTCTTCTCCTCCATGCACGAGAAAGAAGCCCCCTCCTCCCGCGCCGAGGAGCTTGGCTCCGGTGGCCCCCATCGCCATGATGCGGTTGTGTAGGGAGTCGATCTCCTTGCCACTGATACCAGAAGATATCCCGCGCTTGGAATCCCAAGCCTCGCCTATCAGCGAGCCCATCCCGGTGAGATCGCCTGACTCCAGCAGTCCGTGCGCTGCGTCGGCCTGCCCGCGTATGACACGCAGCCGGGCCAGCTTGTCGGCAGGGTCGTCGGGGGTCTCGCTCAGCACCTCCGAGGCACTGCGCGACGTACCGGTGAATACGAGGGTGAATTCCTCTGAAAGGCGCTTGACGACATAGGGGGATATCTTCACCGGGTTTACTTCGACACCGACGGGGCCGAAGTTGATCGAATTGACGCCACCGAAGGCGGCTGCGTACTGGTCCTGCCTGCCGATGGGCTGTCCGAGGACGTCAATCTCGATGCGGCAGGCCTCCTCGGCCAGCTGCTCGGGCGAGGCATCGTTGCCTGCGAACCT
>JAYZLU010000135.1:0-4082 GCA_036153975.1 Thermoplasmatota archaeon
CAGTACCGGCACCTGAAGTTGCATCGATCGGTAACGGAGATTCTCAGATCCCTCAGGGGCCTGCCCAACCTGTCCCTCACCACACCTCCACGGTGCGGCTGATGGTGAAGAGGTTGTCTGAAGTAGAACAGATTGAAGAGAGGGCGACCGTAGCGCTGCCTGAGCCAGATGCTGGAGATTACTGAGAAGGCTAGGGAAATGCTCGACCAGTTCGCCGAGCAGGCTGAGAACGAAGGCGAGTTCGCCCTCAAGGTGGATATCGTCGGTCGAGGCCCCAATGGCTTCCAGTATGACCTCCAACTAGTCGACAAGAACGATGTTCAAGAGGATGACATTGAGACCGAGGTCAATGGAATGGCAGTCTTCGTGGGTGCTCGCAGTGCTCTGTATCTCGATGGTACCACGCTCGACTACAAGGAGACGCTGATGGGTGGTGGGTTCAATTTCGAGAACCCCAATCCGCTGTGGATCGACGATTTGTCGAAGGCGGTCGCAGAAATCATCGCTGAGCAGGTCAATCCGGTGGTGGCCACTCACGGCGGCCACGTGGATCTGATTGGGGTCGATGAGGGCAAGGCGATTATCGCATTCGGAGGCGGTTGCCAAGGCTGTGGTATGGTCGATGTAACGCTCAAGCAGGGAGTCGAGGTCATGATTACGGAGGGCGTTCCCGGGGTCTCCGAAGTCGTGGATGCCACTGATCACGCAGCCGGCACTAACCCGTTCTACTAGCCTAGTGGACCATCGGGACGTCATCATCGTCGTCATCTAGATCCGGCGCGGGCAAAGCCGTCGCCTGTGCACGCTCGAATGCCTCTCTGACTCGGTCCTCGATGTTCTTCGCGTCCTCGAGCATCCCCTTCACTGGGATCTCAATGTCCATCAGCTCGCTCAGTCCCTCAATGGCGATTAGCGCGGCCCTCGCATCGGGGTACATCGGATTGCACTCAGCCAACAGGGCCGTCACGTCCAGCCCCCTTCGCTCGCCCTCTGCGATGAGATAGCCGGCGATTCCAGCGACCACGCCCTGCTGGATACGCTGAATGTCGGAGTTGTCAAGTTGGTTGCGCCCGATGCTCGTCGATGCCACTCCCCAGAGCTCGCTGTTTTCCTTGATGCCTAGGTCGTTGCTAACTACGCCATCGATTATTACCAGTCGGTCGAAGCCCCCCTTGGTAAACCACTCCAGCACGGTGTTAGCGAAGTAGACATCGTGCTCGCCGGGGAACTGTATCTCCGCGGTGAAGACTCCGATGCCCTCGCCTTGGTATACACGGACCGGATGCTTTGGCACCGAGTCGTGAATCAGTGCCACGGCGGGGAACTTAGGGTGGAGCACGGTTCCCATCGGACTGAGGTCGAGGGACTTGATTAGGTGCGAAGTAGCGATCACACCGACGGAACCAACCGTCGAGAATCCGCATATCGCCGTCCCACCGAGGCGAGACGGGTCGGCTTCGGTGTGGAGGACGAGCGGGTAGCCATCGCTTGAATCGTGACTCATGCTTCGGCCCTGCGGGGAGCCGCTTTGAATCTCACGGCTTCTAGGTGTGAAAATTTGTGTTAAGAAATATACCAAAAAAATAACCTGATAAGCAACAATCCCCCCGGCACTAGCATGGCAGCCGGTATTCCCAAGGACCTCGGGAGAATGTACCTCGTGCTGGGCTCGCAGGAGATTAGCCTCTCCGATTACACTAGGGAGGCGAACGAGAGATGGCTCAGAGTAACCCCCCAGGACACGTGGTCGTCCACGCTATCGAGAGTTAGGATAGCGCGTCAGGAGGCATTGGAGAGAACGCTGGAGACCATTCGGAGCAGCGGCTTCCCAGACCGGGGATCGGCGTTCGCCAAGCTGCTCGACGCTTGTGGCATCGAGAAGAAGTCCGACGTGGTACTCGCAGCTATCCAGTACATGAGATCGGTGGAGAAGGAGAGCGTCACACAGCCGAGGGAGCTCAGGAGGCTGATTGAGGAGACGAAGAAGTGGCCCAGGGGCAGAGTGAGAAAATGGAATATCTCCCTCTGGATCAGCAGGATGCTCGAGGGCAGTTCCCCGAGGGGACACGGTACTCCGTTTCTCGAACACCCCCGCAGGAGACCGCGGAAGAACGGCTATGTGGTCCTGACAGACGCCGGAAGGGACCATCTCGATCACTTGTCCCTGAATAGGTGAGCGCCATGTCAGGGGAATCGAGGGACTGGTCATACACCTCTCACGTCGGCGAGGATCTGAGGAAGGCCGACCTCGTGGGTGTTGACCTGCGCAGGGCCGTTCTCGACAGAGCTGATCTCGAAGGCGCGGAGCTCTCGGGGGCCGATCTGCGCAACGCCTCGCTCAGGGAGGCTAACCTGATGAAGGCCGCATTGGACGGCGCCGACCTGAGGGGAGCACGTCTGATTAAGGCGAGGCTCGGGCTCTCCAATCTGCAGGGCGCGCGCCTAGACGGTACTGACCTGCGCGGCGTCCGCGGCAAGTACGCGGTCTGGCGCGATGCCAATTGGTGGGATGCGACGATGGACGACTCGCTTCGCATGGCACTGGAAAAGAAGTGGCCGAGGGAGTAGTCACTCGGGTGCGAGGCTGGCGAGGCCCTCGCACAGCCACTCGGGAACGGGTACCTTCTGCTTGACGTCGTTCATGTCCACACACACGGTTACCTGGTCAGAGGTCCAGCACAGCACGTCGTCCTGGTTGCGGAACTCGTAGCGCCACGAGATCGAGGTGTTGCCGATTCTCGGTACGGTGATGGTGCAGTGGACGGTGTCGCCGTAGGCCAGTGGGTGGAGGAACTGGGCATCGCTGTGGACAAGCGGGAATCCTATGCCGTGCTCGTGCAGTATGGCGTTGTAGTGCATACCGCACGAATGCTCCCAGGACTCTTCGTAGAACCTGTGCGCGAGGTCCCAGAACTCGGGGTAGTAGACGATGCCAGCTATGTCGATCATTGGGAAGTCGATTCGTCGCGCGGCGGAGAACGCCATGCCATCGGGTCAGGCAACAGGTGCTTGAACGCTGTGACGAAGTGGCGGACCCACCGCGATTCGAACACGGGTTTCCAGCTCCGGAGGCTAGAGTGATATCCAGGCTACACTATGGGTCCAGTGGCGACTCCAAGGACCCTTCCTAATTGAATAGGTCGCTTGCGTCAACGGGGATGGATTACCGGGAACAGAGGATGGTCCATCTCCGCCCCAGTAGGCAATTCGTCCACCAACCCCTCGAACTCGGGAGAGGTGCGCCACTTGCGCGGTTCGTGACGGATGTCGTCCCCAATCACCCGGACGGAGAAGGCGCGACGACGCGAGGTCGAGCCCGCGCTACCATGCAATGTCAGCATGTGGAAGGCGACGGCATCTCCTGGAGCCAACTCCCATCCCAGTACCTCGTGTGAGTCGGACTCGCCCTCGACGTCGGGAACCTCTGCGAGGCTGCCTTCCGGGAACCACTTGGCCTGTTCGGACAAGAAGGTCTTGGGCATGTACCATGTGCCGTCATTCGAGCTGGCGACGAATTCTAGCGTGGACTCTCGTGCGACGTGGTCGACGGGAATCCAGAAGCTGATGTTCTGTGTGCCCGAGATGTTGTAGTACGGCTGATCCTGGTGCCACGGGGTCGGCTGCTTGGTCTTGGGCTCCTTGACCAGCATGTGGTCGTGGTACAGCCGCACCGTCTCGCTCCCCATGAGCCTGGCCGCTATCTCCGGGAGGGCCGACTCGAAGATGATGTCACGATAGGCTGGGATTCGCTGCCAGTTGCAGAAGTCCTCGAAGAACCTGCCTGGATCCGTGTTGCGGCTCGCTGTCGCTCCCAGTGGTCCCGGGTTGGCGATGTTCCAGTCGATTGCCTCACGCAGCGAGTACACCTCATCGACTGACAGCAGGTTGCGGATGGCAACCGCGCCGTTACGCTGGTAGAACTCAACGTCTGCGTAGGTCACCTCCGGCATGGTGACCGGTTGATCTGGTTGAAATTGATGTTTCCTCAACGATAGAGGGCTGAACCCTCGTGGACCCACTCTGGGGGCCACTGAGGGTCGAATGGCGGACCCACCGCGATTTGAACACGGGTTACAAGCTCC
>JAYZLU010000136.1:0-4357 GCA_036153975.1 Thermoplasmatota archaeon
GCGGACATCGCCACGGCTCAGGCCGAGGCAGCCATCCAGCGCGCCTTCTACAGCGAGGAGGAAGAGCGACTGAAGGCCAGCGAGATCGTCCGCGAGACGATTCAGAAGCAGCAGATCGAGATTGCTGCGGAGGCCGAGGCCGAGCGCCAGCGCCGCATCGCCCAAGGTGAGGCGGATGCCATCCTCTCGGTGTACAAGGCCGAGGCGGAGGGCATCCAGAAGGTCCTCGACGCAAAGGCGGATGGGTACAACAAACTGGTCTCGAGCACCTCCGGAGATCCCAAGGCCGCAGCGACCCTGCTCATGGTCGAGAAGATAGAGAGCATGGTGGCGGCGCAGGTCGAGGCGATTCGCAACCTCAAGATCGACAAGATCACCGTGTGGGACAGCGGCAACGACGCCGACGGCTCGTCTACCACCAGCAACTTCGTGAGCAGCCTCGTCCAGAGCCTGCCGCCGATCCACGACGTCGCCAAGATGTCGGGCGTCGAACTCCCCGACTACCTCGGATCCATGACCGCCGAAGAGGACGGTTCCTGAGCCAGCGCACCCGGACAGTCATGCTCTTGAGGCGGTCCCCGGTGGCTTGCGTGTGGCACGTGAAGACGTCGTCGTTGTGGGTGGTGCGCGGACCCCGTTCTGCGAGTGGCTGGGCGGCAAGCGAGGTGACGGCGAGCCGGGCGGCAGGCTGGCCTCAATCACCACCGAGGACCTCGGCGCGATCGCAATCATGGGCGCTATGGAGCGCACCGGCACCGACCCCGTTAGCATCGACCACGTCGTGATGGGTCACGCTCTCCAGACCTCAGGCCAGGCGATCTTCGGAGCCCGGCATGCCGGGCTCAAGGCGGGAATCCCGCAGGAGGTGCCGATGCTGACGCTCAACCGACTCTGCGGCAGCGGCGCGCAGTCGATCGTCAACGCCGCGCAGATGATTATGCTCGACGAGGCCGAGGTCGTGATCGCCGGAGGCATGGAGAACCTCAGCCAGGCTCCGCATGTTCTCAGGGACATGAGGGGCACCTACCGCCTCGGCCGCCCTCCCCGAGAGGGAGAGGAGCTGGCCAAGGACATGGAGGACTACCTGTTCACCAACCTTCGCGACGGCATCTGCGGCTCCTTCATGGCGCAGACCAGCGACGAGTTGTGCCGACGCAACGGCGTGGTGCGCGAGCAGGCTGACGAGTTCGCCGCCCTCAGCCACCAGCGCACAGAATCTAGCATCGACACTGGTCTGTGGGCCCGTGAGATCGTCGAGGTCGAGACTCCCGACGGCACTGTTGGCTCTGCACAGGAGGACCACGTTGTCCGAGGAACGACCATGGAGTCGCTGGCCGCGTTGCGCACGCACTTCGGCCCCGACTCGCTGGTGACTGCTGGCAACGCCTCGGGAGTGGTCGACGGCGCTGCGGCAGTCGTGGTCAAGTCGGCCAGCCGGGCACAGGCCGATGGCGACCAGCCGCTGGCCAGAATCGTCTCGTGGGGCATCGTCGGCCTCGAGCCTGCGATCATGGCTCACGGGCCGGTGCCTTCGAGCCTCAAGGCGCTGGGGAGCGCTGGCCTCACGACTGGCGACATCGACCGCTGGGAGATCAACGAGGCCTTCGCCGGCCAGACCGTGGCGTGCGTTAACGACCTCGGCATCGAACTCGAGCGGGTCAACGTAAACGGCGGAGCGGTGGGCCTTGGCCACCCTCTGGCTGCCACGGGCACCCGGCTGGTGCTGACGCTGGCCCACGGGCTCAAGCGCAGTGGTGGCCGATATGGAATAGCGACAGCATGCATCGGCGGCGGGCAGGGAATCGCGGTATTAATCGAGTCGATTTGACGTTTTACCATATTATTCTCAGTAGGAGGGATTATCCTGCATATCGTACCGCAAAGCACAGAGTGATAACATGACGGAGCACATTGTGACTGAGCATATCGAAGGAACGGGGCACGCAGGCAGGAAACGTAGCCTAACGAAAACCCTGACGTGGAGGACCATCGCGACGACTGACACTATCCTAATCGCCAGGTTCCTAACCGGAAGCTGGACAATTGGTTTAGGGATAGCTAGCATAGAGGTGGTGACAAAAATGGCACTGTACTATCTGCATGAGCGAGGTTGGAGCGCGTTGGATTGGGGCCTTGAGGACGTCGATGTAGATGCACGGTCATTGGAACTTCGCCCCGTTCATTGAGGTGCTCAGCCGGCGGGGTTTATTGGGGGGGTGTCAAAACCGCTATCCGCGCGATTTGACGACCGTTCAGGTTATTTGTTAGGCCCGTACCGTCGCCCCCGTTGGGGATGGGACAGACCCGCTCGCGGAGCTTTTTGAAGGCGATTAGCTGGAGGGCCATAGCGACTTTCACAGGGGTTGCGATCGTCATCGCCATCACAGGCGAGTTCGAGCACGGCGCGGTTTTCGCTGGAGCTGACATCTCGCTCAAGATGCTGTTCTACTACATGCACGAGAGGGGCTGGGAGATGGTCACTTGGGGCAAGATGTCCTCTGCCCTTTGAGCCTCACTCGGGCATGAACCAGTGTTCCTTCCTAGGGGATAGCGGCCTCTTCATCCACAGCGGACGGCGCTCGCCCCTCGGGTGGGTCTCGCGCTGCTTGGCCATCTCGTTCCAGCGCTTGTAGTACTCGAATGACTTGTTGGTATCGACTTCGACATCGCCGTACCTCTCGTCTGGCCCGGGTCGGCTCAATCGAACCTTCTGCAGCCAGCAGTGGGCGCCGCTGATTGGGTCCGGCTGCACTGCGTGCGTGATGTTCTGGTGTACCCCCCCGTCCCTCCACCAGATTCTGTTCGTGTCCGGGTCGTCAGACTTCCAGGGCTCTACGCCCGAGACCGTCCTCATACGCATCCTGCCCTCTCCGACATCCTCCATGGTGACCTCGTTGGTCAGGAATCGGTTCCCGCGGTCCTGACTGCGCCTCCAGCGTCCGATGTGGTGCGAGCAGCCAACAACTCCCGGCTTGATTCCCTCCGTGACCCAGACCTTGTCAACGAACCAGCCTATCTCGGTCTCAATCTTGAGCAGGTCTCCTTCGTCCACGCCTAGTTTCGCAGCGTCCTTCGGATGAATCCAAATCGGGTTTCGGTGGGCGATCTCGACCAACCACTTGGCATTGGCCGAGCGTGAGTGGATGTGCTGGGGGAGTCGGAAGTTGGGAAGCAGGCAGTATTCGTCCTCGCCCTGCAGGTTGTCCGGATGGACATGACTGCGGATTCGGTAGTGCGGGATGGCGTGTTCGGGATAGCCGAACTCGACCATGGTCTGCGAGTACAGCTCCTGCTTGCCGCTCGGTGTCGGCCAGCCCTCCTCCTCATGCTTCGAGTAGGTCGCATCCTCGATCAGGAAGGCACCGTGCTTGCGCATGTAGCCGAGCGCATCCAGGCCCTCTTCGGCAGCTGCCTCGGGCAGCCCGGGGACGCGCTCGAAGGTGTACTGGTAGTACTCGTCGATGGTAATCCGCTCGCCTTCGCGATATGGGCTTTCGAAGTGTTCGCGGATGCCCATCGTGCCATCGTCGATACGCCACGACAACTCGTTCCAGAACTCGTCCTCCTCCCAGACCTCGCCGGGATTGACCTCGTGGGTGAACTCGACCTCGCGCCCCTCGCGTCGGGCGTACTCGCGCAGCACCGGTTGGCGGAACGCCACCCACTTACCAGCAGAGGTCGCGTAGGAGTTGATGTCATGTCGCTCGGATGCATGACCCATAGGCAGCACGTAGTCGGCGAAGAAGGCGGTCTCGTTCCAAGTCGGCGTCAGGGCGATGTGGCAGCCGATCGAATCCTCGTTCTCCAGCATCCCGATCCATGAGAAGCCATCTGGGTAGGTCCATACCGGGTTGAAGACGCGAGTGAAGTAGACGTCCATGGTGCCGCGTCCGTCCTTGACGAGGTGCGGCAGGATGTGGCTCATCTCGTAGTGCGAGAGGGTGTACTCTGGTGGGAAGTGCAACTCGTTCCAGCCGTCCGGGTCAGGCGGCTCATCGAACAGCTCTGGCTTGAACTTGGACCACGAGTTCGGCGAGGTGCCGCCCTCGGTGCCCACGCTGCCGGTCAGAACGTTCAGCAGGTGCAGCGTGCGAGCGACCTGCCAGCCACCCAGGTTCCCAATCGCAGCAGAGCGCCAGACGTGGGTGCACAGGCGGCTGCCTGCGTTGGCGACCGCCTCGCCAGCCTCGATGACCTGCTCAATGGGAATCCTGCACTCTTCGGCTGCGAACTCCGGGGTGTACTCGGCATACTCATCGAGCAGCAGTTCGATGAAGCGCTCGAATGTGCGTGGCTCGTCAGGGTGCGCTGCATCGAGCCACATATCCCAGTTGACCCAGTTCTCCACGAAATCCCG
>JAYZLU010000137.1:0-2611 GCA_036153975.1 Thermoplasmatota archaeon
TACGAGCAACCTCGCTGGCATTCGATGAGGAACTGCTGCCCGGAGCAGGTTCCATCCACGCTAGGATGGCCCACGCGGTTAGAAGGGCATTGGAGGCTCAGGGAGGCCGGGAGAGGCTCGCCATGGAGGCGTTTGCCAGAGCACTTGAGACGATACCAGCAACCCTAGCGGAAAACGGAGGCGATGATCCCCTAGACCGCGTGCTGGAGCTCCGAGCCGCTGCGAGGGAGGGAACCGCCCCGGTGGGCATTTCTCCGGAAGGCAAGACTTGGAAGGTCAATGGAGTCTGGCACCCCCGTTCGGTCATAGAGAACTCTCTCGTGTCCGCTACCGGGACCGCGATGAGCATGCTCAGAATCGATCAGGTCATCTCGGCACGAGGCGACTAGGGCTGTGGACGCGAACCATTCAAGGCCGCCGCACTCACGCAAAATCATGGTTTCGCCGCGCGCCCTGCTGAGCGTTTGGGATAAGTCAGGAATCGAGGATCTCGGAGCGGCTCTCGCAGGCATGGGCTGGGAGTTGCTGTCCACAGGTGGAACTGCACGCGCACTCAGTGAATCGGGACTGGAAGTCAAAGAAGTGAGCGAAGACACTGGCCACCCGGAGGCCTTCGATGGGCGCGTCAAGACTCTTCACCCCGCTGTCCACGGAGGAATCCTCGCACGTCGTGACCGTAAGGACGACATGGACACCCTCTCAAATCTAGGATACGGAACAATCGACCTCGTGTGCGTCAACCTGTATCCCTTTGAAGCAGTCGCTGCGCGCGACCCCCCTGCGCCGATTGACGAACTCATCGAGATGATTGACATCGGCGGGCCCACCATGATTCGTTCAGCCGCTAAGAACCACCACGACGTGCTGGTGCTCACCCATCCCGACCAGTACCTCGGAGTGCTGGACGCTCTAGCCACCGCTGACGGCAGCCCATCTGGGGTAGACGTCGGGGCCCGAGAGGAGTTGGCTCTCGCCGCCTACCAGAGGACGACGGCCTACGATGCGACGGTCTCCAACGAACTGGAGGGCAGGTTCACAGACTCGGACGTGCCCTCGCGCATCCTCCTCGCATCCGGTTTGGGAACCGGGCTGCGCTACGGCGAGAACCCTCACCAACCCGCTGCGTTCTACCCCGAATCATCAGTATCCGGACCATTGGGCCTCGCAGCAGCCGTCCAGCACGGCGGGAAGGAACTATCGTACAACAACTACCTCGACCTCGACGGCGCCCTGCGCCTCGCACGTTCCCTCTATGTCACCTGCTCTGGCGAGCCCCACTGCTGCGTTCTCATCAAGCACACCAATCCCTGTGGTGCAGCAGTCGACGCCACTCAGGTCGACGCGTGGAGAAACGCACTGGCAAGCGATTCCGAGAGTGCGTTTGGCTGCGTCATCGCCTTCACGAAACCGGTAGAGAAGGGGACTGCTGAGGCAATAGGGGGCCATTTCTTCGAGTGCGTAATCGCACCGGGCTACGAACCGGGAGCACTGGACATCCTCTCCGCCAAGAAGAACCGCAGGATTCTCACTCTAGACCCGTTCGAGCCGAGGATAGATGAGGTCAGGTTGCGACAGATCGATGGAGGCTGGTTGTCCCAGATGCAGGGTCCACCGAAGATTGACTGGGACGAGGTGAGTTGCGTCACCGAGCGGCAGGTCGGCATTCCTGAGGTCGCTCTGGCCCGTTTCGGCTCAGCGGTGCTAGCAGAGGTCAAGTCTAACGCGATTATTTTGGTTGCGAGGACAGAGACGGGCTGCGCGACGGTAGGCGTTGGCCCGGGTCAGACCAGTAGGGTCGAGGCGGTGAGGATCGCTGTCCATAGAGCGAGCGAGCGAGCTCAGGGATCCATGATGGTCTCAGATGCCTTCTTTCCGTTCAGAGATGGTATCGATGCGGCTCACGAGGCCGGCGTGACCGTCGTGGTACAGCCAGGCGGCTCGGTGCGTGACCAGGAATCGATAGATGCAGCCAACGAGCACGGCATGGCCATGATTCTCACCGGAACCAGACTGTTCCTCCACTGAGTCAGCCATGCCCCCGAGTGACTCGGCGACGATTCACCTCATTTTTTCATCCATTACAAATGTCGACATCATCATACCCCAGATTCAGATGGCGATGCATGGTCTCTGACTCCCCGGGTCCACCGAATGCTTACGACGATGTCGTCTCCGCTATCGGAAACACCCCACTAATCAGGCTCAACCGCCTTACTGAGGAGTTGCAGATCTCCTCCGTCTGGGCCAAGTTGGAACGCTGCAATCCAGGTGGTTCCATCAAGGACAGGATTGGCTTGCAGATGGTCCTAGACGCCGAGGCTAAGGGGCTGCTGAAATCAGGAGGGGTAATCGTCGAAGCGACCTCTGGTAATACCGGAATAGGGTTGGCAATCGTGGCAGCACAGCGAGGGTACCGCTGCATCTTCACCATTCCCGACAAGATGAGCGACGAGAAGATCACATTGCTGCGGGCGATAGGAGCCGAGGTACACGTTTGCCCCACTGCGGTCGAGAAGGAGGATCCTCGCTCCTACTACGAGGTCGCAGCCCGCTTGGCTAGGGAGATTCCTGGGGCCTGGTATCCTGACCAGTATTCCCATCAGGCCAACCC
>JAYZLU010000138.1:0-4072 GCA_036153975.1 Thermoplasmatota archaeon
CGATGCGATTGGCTATCTCGAAGGGGCCGCGGGACCAGCGCAGCCCGACCTTCGCCCCGCGGTCGACGTCCTCCATCGTGCAAATCTGCTCTTCGACGACCTGCGCGGCCACTGCGAAGGCCTGGCCAAGCAGCCGCTCCCTGATTCTCCGGGCGGCACCATCGTCGCAGTCGATGTCAGAGCCGATCTCCCACATCCCGCCTTGCTCGACCAGAGCGCGCAAGCTGGCCGCACCGGTGAACCGGGGGCAGTCTAGTTGTTCGGCGAGGTAATCGGTGGAGTGGAGCGCGATGGTCGGGCCTGTGAGGTTCATCAGCGCGAATGGGCCCAGGCCGATGCGGAAGGCGTCGCACGCCACCGAGTCGATCTGCGCGGTGGTCCCGACCCCCTCCTCTAGTAGCAAGCAAGCCTCGTTCATCCAGGGGACGAAGAAGCGGTTGACGACGAACCCTGGACGGTCCTTGCAGACTATGACGACCTTTCCCATCGTCTTGCAGTACTGCTCCACGGCAGCAAGCGTGCCAGCGGACGTGGCAGCTGACGGAATCACCTCGACGAGCCGGTTCTTAGCGGGGTGGAAGAACCAGTGGAGGCCGATGAAGCGGTCGGGCCTCCCGGTGGCCTCGGCGAGGGCGTTGACCGAGAGGGAGGAGGTGTTCGTAGCGAGGATGGTGTGCTCCGCACAGACCTCGTCGAGGGTGGCGAAGACCTCCTGCTTGATCCCGAAGTCCTCGAACACTGCCTCGATCACGAGGTCGGTATCTGGCTCTACGCTCTCGGTTCCCACAGTGCCGGAGATTCGCCCCTTGATCTCCTCGACGTCGGCGGGGCGGAAGATCCTGCGCTCCATGGCCTCGTCGAGGAAGCCAGCGATGATCTCGTGCCCGCTATCGATCCACTGCTGCTCGCGATCGACCATCTGGACATCGAAGCTCTCCTGAGCGCTCTTCTGGGCGATGCCGGAGCCCATATTGCCTGCGCCGATGATTGCGACGGATTGGATGGCTCGCACGAACCGTCGAGGGAAAAGCCGACCATATATCCAACGGACGCCAAGCAGACACTTGACGCACACTTATTCCGGCAGACCCCCTCTGCGAGCCATGTCCTCTTTGAGAAGCACTGCAATCCTGCTGGCGCTCTTTATGGTCATCGCACCCTCTCATTCGACTATTGCGAAGGAGGATGGCAAGTGGGATGCGTCTGGTGGTTGCACCTGCCACTCGAATACCGGTTCAGCGCCGACCCCTACCCATAACTTTCCTAGCTCGTACAACCCTCTACAGAACTACTCACTTAGCATAGGTATGAGCGGCGGAGTATCCGGAACTAAGGGTGGATTCAATCTCGAGGTCAGTGACGGGTCTCTTTCCACAGGTATTGGCGTCATGAACGTTCAGGTAAACTCCGCGGGAGACCAGGCTACTCACGTTTTTCCCGACTACAGGACGTGGTCTCTGATATGGCAGGCTCCAGCCAATGGCTCAGGGCAGATTTCTTTCGAGCTGGCGGTGCTCTCGGCCAACGGCAATGGCCAGAACACTGGAGACGCGTGGGGTACGACGACTCACAATGCGCTGCAATCGGGAACCAACACCCCCCCAAACGCCACCAACGTTGCATTCTCGCCCTCCGAGCCCACGAAAGCGACCGGGCTGATGGTGACCTACACCTATGCCGATGCAGACGGAGATGCCGAGTCGGGCACCGAGATTCGATGGGAGAAAGATGGGAACAGTTGGACTATGGCAGACGACATGGCCTCCGTCCCGGTGGAGTACCTCAACAGGGGGGAACAGTGGGAGGTCGAGGTCAAGCCCAAGGACGGCACGGACTTCGGGGACCCAGTGTCAATAGGGCCGGTCACAATCGGCAACTCCAAGCCGATTGCGAGCAACCTCGAGGTTGTACCAGAGACTCCAACGGAGAATGACGACCTCATCCTCGACTACGACTACTACGACCATGACGGAGACCCTGAGAGCGCTAGCACAACCATCTACTGGTACCTCGATGAGGTGCGCCAGACCAGCCTCGACGGGCAGAGCGCGGTGCCGAACGTGGCCGTCCGACCGGGTGACACCTGGCAGGCAGCGGTAACGCCGCATGACGACGAGGAGCCCGGGGAGACCGCGTGGAGCGCTTCGCTCGTGATTGGCTCATCCAACTCCCCGCCAATGGTCAGCGTGCAGATCACACCCGGACAGGGCGCTACCTCCGCTAATTCTCTGGGTGCCATCGTATCTGCCAGCGACCCGGACGGCCAGGAGATTACATCGACCCAGATCGTGTGGAAGAGGGACGGCTCGCCGGTCTCCGCCTTCAACGACGAGACCGCGGTACCCCCCTCTGCTACCGCCAAGGGCGAGGTCTGGCTCGTCGAGGTCCGTGCATCAGATGGCATCGTCTGGTCCTCGTGGTCCTCCTCCCAGGATCTGACGATCCAGAACACTCCGCCTACCATCGTCTCCGTGACCATGCTGCCTGAGGGGGATCTCTCCACAATGGACGAACTACGGGTCGAGTGGGAGCAGTCGGACCTCGATGGCGATGACGAGTTGAACAGCCAGGTCATCTGGTGGGTCAACGACGAGTGGGTCACGGACTACGACGGCCTGACGACGATACCGGCCTCCGAGACCGTGCGCGACCAGCATTGGGCCGTCGAGGTAAGGCCCGGTGACGGCGAGGACCTCGGCATCGCCGCCAAGACCCCCGAGCGGACCATCCTGAACGGGGGCCCGAGCGCCCCTGTAATCGACTTGGGGCCTTGGTCGACGGGATGGACCGGGCCCACTGCCGAGATGCCGGCGATCGATGGAGGTGCGCAACAGGATTCCCTGCATGATCTCTATGTGCATGCGGGCTCCGACGACGTCGACGGGGAGTTCCTGACCTTCGACATCACCTGGGCCCGGAACGGCTTCAGGGTTTCCGACCTCGATGGCCTCGACGCCGTTACCGCTGACCGGCTCGAGCCCGGACAGGAGTGGACCGTGACCATAACCGCAAACGACCCATGGGGCTTTTCCAGCAATGCCTCGGCCTCGATTACCATCGTCAACCTGGATCCTGAAGCCAGTTGGTCCACGAACCCCGAGCCACCCATTCCCGGCGCCATGATCACTTTCGATGCGTCGCCCTCCTCCGACCCTGACGGATCCGTGACCACCTGGCTGTGGGTGATAGACGGCATAGAGCTCTCCGGGCAGAGCGTCGAGGTCCCACTTGGGGGCGGTGACCACGTCGTGCGCCTGACCGTGATTGACGACATGGGCGGCTCTAACTCCGCACAGAGCACACTCTCGTTCGGTAGCGTAGAGAGCGTGGAATCGCTCGAGGCTAGCCTCGACGGCACTCAGGTAAACCTCGATTGGACTTGGAGCGGCAGCCCCGCCGAGTTCCGCGTCTACCGCTCGACCTCCCCCATCACAAGCGTGGTGGGACTCACCGCGATTGACGAGGCACCGGTATGGGGCGAGCCGGTTCCCGTTGCAATGGAGCCGGTTGGGGTGACCGACGAGAACCATTGGAGCGAACCGGTCCCTGCGGCAACAACGCTCTACTACGCGATAACATCGTACAGCAACGGACAGGAGATCGTCCTAGTCTCCAGTGGTGCCAACACCGTTAGCATCAACGCCACGGGGGCAGCCTCGGCCATCGATGACACGCCGACCGGCTCAGCACCCATCTTTTCGATCCCAATCGCAGTCTTGCTGACGCTCATGGGAGTCGCCAGCATCACTCTCAGCGTGACCCCCAGGGGGAAACTCCGATGACTTCGGGAGCGAGGCTCCTGGTGCTCGGCGCCATAGCATGCGTGCTGCTCGCCTCGACTACCAGCGTGGCCAATCCGGGGGGCAACGGGGACGCAGACAGGGACTACACCTGCGGCGGCTCCTGCCATGGCGACCCCGGCCTCTCGATGCCCTCGGACGGCATGATCTCCCTGAGCGCGGACAGCGTCGCCTTCTCGGGCACTGCCACGGCGGTGCACGTCACAGCGAGCGGGATGAGCCTGTCCGGCAAGCGGCTAATCGGCGTGTTCCTCCTAGGCTCGCTCAATGGC
>JAYZLU010000139.1:0-7876 GCA_036153975.1 Thermoplasmatota archaeon
GGTTCGCAATCGAGGCCTTCCCCCAAGCCGTCCGCGGAGTACTAGAACGCGTAGGTAGGGATCTTTCGGAGGTCGATCTGATAGTCCCCCACCAAGCCAACCTGAGGATTGTGGAGGCGGGGATGGAGAACCTCGGGCTCCCTATGGGAAAGACGTTTACCAACCTACAGAAGTACGGCAACACCGCCGGCGCCAGTGTCCCGATAGCACTTCGTGAGGCGCTCGACGAGGGGCGGGTCAAGCCGGGCAATCTAGTGGTTACCGTGGCTTTCGGAGGAGGGCTCGCCTGGGGCGCCAACGCGATGGTCTGGTGAATCGCCCTCGGGACAAGAACGATATTCAAAGACTAGTAAGATTGGGGCGTGCAACCTCCGCTCGACCTCTCGGACGGCCGATTGGGGAAAATCGTATATCCCTCGGCCAGCCCCTTCGAGATTCACCACATTCTGCGCAAGCTGGACGAGGCTCCCGAGCACCCTGTTTTCGGCTCGCTGCTCGTTCCGGAGAATCCCCCAGACGGCCCGATGCCCTGCGTCGTCGCAGTCCATGGCAGTCTCAACTGGCGCGGTCACCACCACGAGCACATAGTGCGCTGGCTCGATGCGGGGATGTGCGTCTTCAGGGTCCACACCTTCGACTCGCGACTGGTCTACTCCATCGTGGAGGACCAGATGCAGGTCACTCACGCCATGATGCTCGCCGACTGCTACCAGGCTCTGCGTATGCTGGCGACTCACCCGTCCATCGACGCCAGCAGGATAGGCCTAGCTGGATGGAGCCTAGGTGGAACTGTCGCACTCTACGGGGCGTGGGAGCCGGTTGCCGAGGCGCTGGCCCCCGGAGGGGAGAGGTTCGCAGCGCACCTATCCTTCTACCCGGCAGCCCACATGCGCACAGAGGTCCAGAGGTGGTCGGACAAGTCGATACTCGTGCTACACGGCAATGCGGACGACTGGGTTCCGCTGAAACTGGTGGAGGGACTCGTCGAGGACATCCGACCGCATGGCGTCGACATCACCGTTCATGTCTACGAGGGCGCCCCCCACTCCTTCGACTCCATCGAGCCACTGGACTTCGAGCCCAAGGCTATCCGGTTGGACGATCACAGAACTGTGACCATAGACTCCAACGGGGACATGTGGGGCGAGCTAGAGCCAGGGGTAAAGATGCCCCTCAACGAGCCCGAAGACCGATTGGCCGCCTTCCATGTCGTGGGAAACCTTGGAGTCCACAAGGGTGTGGACTGGGGTGCTCGCAAGCACTCCCTAGGATATGGGACCGAGTTCTTGCGTGAGAATCTCACCACATAGAGTGGGTGTGCTTCACTCTACTTTGGAGACGTTGATTGCGTTGGGACCCTTGTCACTTTCGCCGACCTCGTAGTTTACAGCGTCGCCCTCACGGATCGTCCCTTCCACCGCGGTCTTGTGAACGAAGAGGTCGTCGCCGTCCTCTTGCTCAATAAATCCGTATCCTTTGCTAAAATTAAACCACTTCACTGTTCCTTGCGGCATGGCCCAGTCGCCCGGCGACCAATACTTGAGGTTGTCCCTTCCAAACTCTCAGCCAACGGGTTCGCCACCCTCCCCCAAAAAAGCGAGGCGACGTAGCCCGCCAGTCTCGATGAGGCGCTCGACGACCTCCTCGGGAATGGTGGGGTTGAGCACCGTACGCACCGCATCATCATCCCCGATAGTGGACATCATGTGGGCGGTGGCTCTCACCCTCCATCCCTCGAAACTCTCGCGCTGCTCGAGTTCGCTCAGCACGACCTGCCACCCAGCGGACTCGTAGAGCTCTGCTGAGTAGATGTCTGTGGTGAAGAACACCCCCGCAGGGCCATGGTACCGCTCAGCGTGTGAAACCCAGTTCGGAGGATCATCGATATCTGGGACAGCGACGATGCCTGCGACGATTCCCCGAGCGCCCAGCCATGCCTCTAGCATTGAGGTGCGTTCCTCGGCCGTCCATGGGTTCTCCATCGACTCCGGTTGGTTTGACGAGCCGATGGCGATGATGAGTGGCAACTCGGGAGAGTTGGAGGTACGCCACTGCTCGGCCGCCCCGATCATCAGGGCATGGCCTCTATGTGGTGGCTGGAAGCGCCCTAGCACCACCACGCCCGGCCCGGGCGGGACCTCGGGTGACCCTGGGTGTATCGCGAGGTCGGTCATGGCGCCGCCCCCATGGCCTCGGCGATTGTCGTTGCACCCAGATGCCACGCCTCTGGCTCGAGGTGCTCGCGCCCTACTAGAAGAAGCGCCCCTTCTCGCCTCGATTGCTCAAGTAGCACGTAGAGTGACTCGCTCAGGGTCCTGTGGGACCCCATAGTGGGCAGGATCCGGGGGTCCTGGGATGGTTCCATCGTCTCTCCCAGCCGTTCCCTGCGTGACATCCAGTCCAGAACCACGGACTCGGAGTACGATGCCTTGTCGGTCCTTGTCAAGGCTTCGGAGAACTCATCCCAGAGAGTTGGGCGCAGGAACTCCTCGGTGCCCGTTACCTCTCGCCCCAGCAACGGCTCGACATACAGGAACAGGCGGGCATCCCAGCAGCGCCACTGTGCCATTGAGCACCATCGGGCGAGAAGCAGCCCTATCTCGCAGACGGACTGCGAGCGTGGCTGCAGGCTGGATGGGGTGGTCGTTCCTCCCATGCTTCCGATGTCGTCCAGATACTCGAGTAAGTCGCCCTCCAAATCGACTTCGAAGTCCCGATGGAAGCGTGGGTCGGCCTCAGGTCTGAGTGAGCGGAGGGACTGTGCCTCCATTCCCCTGACGATCCCCTCGATGGGCATCCCCAACACGCGTGCGAAAGTCGGTTGGTCCACGAGATGGAGGATGACGTCTGCCATGAGACCCAAGACCTGCCTATGCCCAAAGAACCCTCGCTCAGCAGAAAAAGGCGCTCTTGCGCCACCGGATTCAAGAACAGAGGGCTTGGCCTGCCCAACTAAGCAAGGTGATGCTTGCCGTAGGGTGTCGAGGGATTAGATGGCGACGATTGAGGAGCAGATTAAAGCCATCGAGGAGGAGATTTCCAAGACGAAGTACAACAAGGCCACTCAGGGGCACATCGGGAAGCTCAAGGCCAAGATTGCCGCCCTCAGGCATCGCAAGGAGAAGGCGCAGGCTCACGCGAGGTCGAGCGGGGGCGGACAGGGCTTCGAAGTGAAGAAGTCGGGGGATGCCTCGGTCGCTCTCGTGGGATTCCCGAGCGTGGGCAAGTCCAGCCTGATCTCCCAGTTGACCGAGGTGGATTCGAACGCTGCGGACTTCGCCTTCACCACACTGACGTGCATTCCTGGGGTGATGGAGCACCGCGGCGCCAAGATTCAGATCCTAGACCTCCCTGGTCTCATCAAGGGCGCTTCGGAGGGAAAGGGCCGGGGTCGTGAGATACTCAACGTCATCCGAGAATCGGACATGGTCCTGTTCGTAATCGATCCATTCCAGAAGTCCCACTTCGAAATCCTCCACCATGAACTGTGGAAGTCGGGAATGAGGCTGAATCAGAGGCCCCCTCAGGTGTTCGTCACCAGAACGAGGAGAGGGGGCATCGAAGTGCGTTCAACCCTAGAGCAGACCAACTTGCTGGAGGAGGAGATTCAGGGCATAGTCAGGAGCTTCGGCATAGTCTCTGCCACGGTTACTCTCAGGACCGACGTGACCGACGACCACATCGTCGACACGCTCGCTGGGAATCGTATATACAGCCGCTCAATCATAGTCCTCAACAAGATCGATCTAGCGACCGAGGATGACCTAGCGCGTGTCCATGAGGTTCTCCCCGACGACTGGCCCGTTCTCGATGTATCGGCCAAGACAGGGGAGGGGATAGAGGAGATGAAGGACTTCATCTTCGACAACCTGCACTTCATGTCCATATTCCTCAAGCCGCAGGGGCAGGAGGCCGACTTGGTAGAGCCGCTTATCATAAAGGACACTTCGACCGTTCGTGATGTGTGCGCCAAGCTGCATCGCGACTTCCTGCGCAAGTACCGCTACGCCCGGGTGAAGGGTCCGAGCGCCAAGTTCGACTGGCAGCGAGTCGGTCTCGATCACCTGTTGAGGGACGGGGACCTGCTGACGGTAATCCTGAGGAAGTCATAGTGCCGGTGCGATGTATTCACCAATAGGGAGCCTATCCAGACCCATGGACGAGAGGGACTTCGGGCTGTTGCACAGCTCCGAGTGGCGAGGGTTGTTCCAGCATCTCCAGGACCGAGCTAAGATCTACGTTGGCGTGTTCGTGCTTGGGTTCGTGGCCGGATACCCCGCTGCCGAGGTCCTCATCGAGTGGTTCCTCGATGCAGAGGGATTCATTCCCGAAGGGGTCCAAATCATCATCCTACAGCCACTCGAAGTGATACTGCTCCAACTCCGCATCGCTGCGCAGATTGGCTTCGGGCTGCTTGTGGTAATGCTGATACTGGATCTCGCATGGAGCGGCAGATCGGTGCTATCCAGAACCAGCAGGTCCGTCGCCGAGGGTGCGGGGGTCGCGAAGATCGCCATGGTCCTCCTCATCATACTCGTCCTCGGTGGACTTGGGGCCGCCTACGCCCACACAGTGCTGATCCCGTTCCTGTTGCAATACCTCTCGGAAGACGCCGCCGCCTCAGGCCTGCAGTCGACTTGGCAACTACAATCTTGGATTGGTTTCGTCACCGGTCTGTACTTCTCCTCAATAGTGGGATTCCAGGTGCCTGTGGTGATCGTGGTTCTGCTGAGGGCCGGTGTGATCGAACGAAGCGCCATAATCGAAAACCGGGGCTTCCTGTGGTTCGCAGCGCTCTTCCTGGGAGCGCTGATCTCCCCTCCGGACCCCATATCGCTGTTCCTCGTGGGAGGGCCGATGCTCGTGCTGCTCGAACTGGCTCTGGTGTATGATCGGGCGTTCGCCCCCAGAGGCTGATCACCCCTCGATCTGGGTTTTGTTGAAACGGGGTTTCATGGTCGATTTGGCAGGCTCAGGAGCCCGGTACACCCTCAGGCCTCAGGGCTCGCTTCCTCTGAGAACTCCGAGATGATCATCTGCTCGTCCGGAGCGAGGGAGGCTGCCAGCTCCGCGCTCGTCAGGCCCGTCTTGCCTGCTTCCGCGCGGAACCAGGCACGGACCTTCCTGAACTCGACCTCTGGGCAACCGAAGTACTCGGCGAACCTCCTCGTGGTGGTCAGTCGGCGAGTCAGCCCGTCCCTTCGCTTGTCTATCAGCCCCATGCTGGCGAGGTCGCGCACGTGGTCATAGGCACGCTGGCCGAGCATGTCCACGAGTTGTGACTGGGCCATGGGCTGATGGTAGGCGATGAGAGCAGCGGCCGGCAGCAAGCGTTGTGGGATGTCCGCCCTGAAGGTCCCAGGGAGGTGGGCGGAGAGCTCGGGCTTGACCTCGAGGATCCATCGCCCGGAGACCTCGGTTAGCTGGAGCGCGCATTCCTCGCGCTCGCTGATCGAAGTCCTCAGGCTTGAGAGAGAGACGTGGATAACGCCCTTTGGCTCGTCGAGCAACTCGGAGAGTTCCCTCAGGGACATGGAGCGACCTGCTCCGAAGAGAATGGCCTCCAAGACGGTGGTCAAGTCAGGATCAGACAATCTGCATCCCCTCGATATTGGCCTTTGGGTGGAGTTGCTCGGTCAAGGCGTCGTAGTCACCTGAATCGTCCCAGAGGTCCTTGAGGACGATCCTGCCGTTCTTGCCCTTCTCCTGCTTGAGGCCGATATACCCCCTATTAGTAAGGAACAAACTCGATACGAGTGCGGTTACTTGAGCCTCTGCCCTCGCCTCATCCTCCTTGATTCCCGAGTCGATGGAGGACTGGTTCAGCTCTTCGGCTACCTCTTCCAGTCCAACGGTCAGATCCTCCTCGGTTCGTGCCTTGAGCGCTTGCCACGTCCTCCTGAGATCACCCTCAAGGTCTTCGACGTGAAGGCTGCCGCTGAACCTCGCTCGAGCCTTCTGGTGCGCCTCGCGCCTCTCCTTCGCGATTTGCTCCCTCAGCCGCTGCTCCTCGGCTAGCCTGCCGGCATCCTGGAGTCCCAGCAGCAACTCGCCCAGTGTGACAGGGCGGCTCTCGTCACGGTGGATCCTGCCTTCGAAAATCGAAGGCAGAACCTCGTCGGCAGCACCGGTCAAGACTCCCATGGAGAAGTTGTAGTCAGCGTCGTCGAACTCGGCCTCCCAACCGCTCTCGAAGTCCCACGAGTCATCCTCCTCAAAGACGAGTGCGCGTTCCTGGCGCTCGATGAGGGTCGATGCCTGCCCACGCAGGATCGACCATGCCATCCTGATCAGCCTGCCGCAGGAGGGTAGGTCGATGTTTTCGGCCTCTTGGATCTGCTCGTTGAACATCTCGGTGAAGCTCGAGAGGTCGACGTCCCATGGGTCCAGGTCGCTTGAATTGAACATCTGGAACACGAGGGCGACCGAGCGATCGAACGGCTCGATGAGGTACTGGTGCTCGGCCTCCTCGAGGGTGGAGAGCTCCATCAGGCGATCCAGGAAGCGACTAGTCTCGAGATCTGGCTCGCCGTTCAGCAAGCGGATGACGATGTCGTCGCGCATCTGCTCGCCGAACACCATCCTCAGGCCTCCTCCAGTTCGATCTCGGTGGCATCGTCCTCACCCTGTTCCGCGGGTGGGGCGAGCTCCGCCTCGTCTCGTTCCCCTATGTCCTCGGTAATATCTTCGGTGCGCTCGCGCAACGACTGCAAATCTCCCTGCTCTGACTCTGGTGCTGGCACGTCCCCCTCGGAAACCTCCACACCGGCCCGCTCGGCCAGCCCCCCTATGCTCTTCGGAGTGGATAGAGGCTCGGGCGTGCGCGGCATGTCCTCGGAGGAGGGGAGCTTGGGCATTGCCTCTCGCTCAGCCTCGGCTGCAGCCCTAGCCCGCTCCTCGGCCTCTATCTCCTCGCTCATTTCGAGTGCTGTCGCTCTGTCGAAGTCGGTGATGCGCTGGCTGCGGCCATCACCAGCGTGAGTGATGCCAATATGGTGGTCTGCGAGGGTCAGGCTTACCTTTCGCAGCGTGACCATGATGAACTGGGCCATCTGGCTGCGCATCCTGCATAGGGCGGCAATGCGCTCTGAGTTGAAGGGGTCTAGGTTCTGGTCAACCTCATCGAAGTAGTAGAACGGGCTTGGCTCGTAGTCCTGAATAGCGAAGATCATCGCGAGGGCCGCCATCGATTTCTCGCCGCCGGACAACCCGGCCCTGCGGGTGTTCTGGCTCTTGCCAGGAGGAACGCAGGCCATCTCAAGACCGCCCTCGAAGGGATTCTCCTTGTTCTCGAGCCTGAGTGAGCCCTTGCCGGTTGGTTGGAGAATCCCATATACCCTGCTGAAGTTGTTGTTGACGTGCTTGAAGACCGTGAGTAGGCGCGTCTTGCGCTCATCCTCGAGCTGATCGGCTATTGTGGCAAGTTGGTCGCGGCGCTCGCGGAGCAGCTTGCCGTCCTCAATTAGGTCGGCGATGCGACCAGCAGCGGTGTCGTACTGATCGATTGCCAGCATGTTGACGTCTCCGAGGGTGCCGAGGCGGCGCTCGAGTCCCTGCACGCTCCGCTCCGCCTCGGCGATTGTTGGCAGTGGCGCGTCGATCGTAGGGATCGGGGTCCCTGCTGCCGCCAACTCGGCGGCAATCTCGTCCACGGCTTCGCGCTTCTGCTTGATTTGGATGCTCAACTCGTCCATTCGGGATGAGATTGTCTGCTGCTCCTGTGAGAGGCTATCGAGGTGTGCTCGGAGGCTGGCGCGCTCCTCGACTATCTCGTCACGCCGATCGTTGAGGAGCTTCTGCTCCTCGTCGAACTGGGATGCTTGGCCCCGGAGCTCGACTAGTTGGGACTCCGAGGTCTCGACTAAGGCCTTGAGAT
>JAYZLU010000140.1:0-9884 GCA_036153975.1 Thermoplasmatota archaeon
GGGGCCCCGACAATGAGCAGGTTTGGCTGCGGCAGGATGGCGCGCATGCGGGTTGCGTGGCTGTGGTATGTTAAGTCCTAACTGGAGAGAAGAAGCAATATGAGGCAGTGCTAGCGTTATACCGTGGCCATCGAGGTTGGGGAACGGGATGCAGCGTGGCTGCTCTCTCTGTCGGGTTTGCCAGAAGTGGCGTCAATGTCACCAATGCAGGGGGGTTGGGACAATACCAACGTCCTTCTTTCACTCATCGACGGGACTAGTGTCGTACTGAAGGCTTGGGATGCGAACACTGTGGATGAGGTGGTCCGAGTAATCCGGAGGCACTCACATCTAGACGAACACGGGATACCGACACCTGTACCGCTCAAGCTGGAAGGCGGTGAGAGGCACGTCGAGCGGGATGGGGTCGCTTGGACCCTCCTGCCTCATTATGAGGGAGGGCTGCTCGGCTCGGATGCGTATTCTCTCAGAAGCCTCGGCGAGGTACAGGCTAGAATGCACCTCGTGCCAATCGAAGATTGCTTTCCCGAAGTCTATACGATGGGATTCGAGTTCTTCGATGGGGTGCTTGCTCTGGCGGAGGAGCGGGATGCATGGTCGCCTTTCTTGGATGTGCTACGCAAGGAGTCTGCGAGACTGCGGCAACGAATTCCCAGAGATCTGCCTCGTGGTATCCTCCATGGCGACCTCTTTCCGGACAATGTCATCGGAAGTGGGGGGGAGGTCGTTGCAATCCTAGATTTGGAGGAGGCGTGGATTGGACCGCTCGTGTTCGATCTGGCGATGTCGTTCGTAGGCTTCGGATGGCATGACGGTGCGCCTATCGAGGAGCGTTGGGGTGCTTTGGTACAGGGCTATGAATCAGTGCGCGAGTTGAATGCCGCCGAACTGTCCGCGCTGCCAGACATGCACCGATATGCAACTCTGGCAATCGCGGGCTGGCGCTACTGGAAGCATAATCTGAAGTCTCCGGATCCGGGCTTGGCAAACCGCTACAAGGAGATGGTCAAGAGGCTTGATGTGCCGATTCCGTTCTTAGAGGCTCGCGCATGACCGGTTGCGTGTACTCAGTCAGCGTTCGCGAGGGAGGGGGGGTTCCCAAACTGCCTCTCAGAGTGGCGAGGCTGGGCATCGAGGGCATCGAGGGCGACAAGCGGAGGGGCCCGCGCAGGGCCGTCATCATCTACTCGCTCGAGAGGATAGAGGGTCTGCGCGAGGAGGGGCACCCCGTCGCCGCACCCGGCAGCCTAGGCGAGAACATAACCGTCGAGGGTCTCGACTGGGGCTCGCTCGCAGTGGGCGACAGGCTGCAAGTCGGCGAGACCCTGCTCGAGCTGACGGGGCCCACCGCGCCGTGTCACGTGATCGAGGATCAGTTCTCCGATGGAGACTCTGGGAGGATCGAGGAAGGGCGCTTCCCCGGCTGGTCCAGATGGTGCGCCGCAGTGCTCGAAGAGGGTGTGGTAAAGCCAGGAGATATTGTGAAGACCGGTGCGCCGGGTCAATCTTGAAGACTGATGGGCGGTGTGACTGGGGCATGATAATGAGCACGTCTGGAAACAGGCTCGGCTTCTTCGAAAGGATTGGAAGAGGCTGGAAGATGACAAAGCTCGGAATGGCAGTAGTCAGAGCGGACCCGGAGCTATTGGTTTACACCCTACTCTCAGCGGTGTTCTCTATTGTAGCATCGATCGCGGTGATTTCTGGCTCCATCGGAATCGAAATGCTGACCGATTCAGAATCGACCACGGCACAGGAAGAGGACGCTCTGACGGCAGCAAACCTAGCCATAGTATTCGTCGGCTATCTTGTGATTTCGGTAATCACTGTTTTCTGGAACGCGGCGATTATCGCCAGTGCGTATGAACGCCTGACTGCGGGGACCAACCCCAGTTTCTCGTACGGTATCAGCCAGGCGACGAAGTGTCTGCCCCAGATCCTAGTGTGGGGCATCATCTCCGGAACGGTCGGGGTGATACTCAAAATCATGGAATCGGTCGCCAATGACAAGGACTCCCCGCTGCCACTGCGAATCGTCGCGGGGCTAGCGGCGTTAATCCTTGGAGTTGCTTGGTGGATGGCGACCTTCTTCGTAGTGCCAATCTTAGTGCTTGAGAAGGCTGGAGTTGTCGATAGCATGAAGCAGAGTCCTAGATTGTTCAAGGAGACATGGGGTGAGGACGTTGGCTCCCACATTGGTACGGGTTTCCTACAAGGGATTTTCATCTTGTTTTTGATTGTCATTATTCTGCCCTTGATGTTCCTTAGCGAAGCCACAGCGGTCCTGGCAGTCGTGTTGCTACTTGTGGGGATTGGCGGCTCGGTCCTTTTCTTCACCACAGTCGAATCGGTGAACAGAGCGTCGCTTTTCTACTACGCCAAGACGGGGCAGCTTCCTCCCATGGCCGAGAAGGTCGGCATCGAATTCTGAGTCATAACATAACCAGCGTTGTTCGCCATCGTGAAATATGAAGGGTGACCCAGATAATCTCCGAGCAGAGGTACCCGAGTGGTCAAAGGGGCTGGGATGAGGTCCCAGTGCGTAGTGCTTCGCAGGTTCGAATCCTGTCCTCTGCACCATCAATCGCGACTCTGCTCATGCAGCATACTCCCTACCATTTCTGCCGCCTCGTGCGCGTCAATCTCATGCTCGACTATCAGGTGGCGAGTCAGCAGATGGCGAGGGAGCCTGCCCTCGCACACCGGGCAATCGGTGATTGGGTTGGTCTTACGTCCAACGAAGCGTTCTCCCTCCTCCTCCACTGAAAACCTACGAACCGTTCGAATGAGAATCAGAATGAAAGCGACTGAAAAGACTAGTACCGAGCAACCAAGACCAGTGAAAATCGGACCTGTTGGGGAGTTCTGGACTAGGATGATATCCTGCTCTATCACATAGCCTTCGGAGGTTTGGTCGGCTGCTGAGAGGTTGATTACGTGGCTGAACGATTCACCACGGATGGTAAGCAGCAACTCGGCACCGTCGTAGCTCTCGTCCACCTCGATGGTGAGTTCGTACCCCCCACTGTGATCGGTCGGCTCCGATTGCCCCTCGAAGGCGTGGCAGTCGTACTCGTACGTCGCGCAGTCAATCTCGACCTCCTCGTACTGGACGGGAGTGTCGTTTTGGTAGGCCACGGAGCCGGAGATGGTGTATGGTTCAGCGAAAACCAAGCCTGACATGCATAGCAGGGTCGTCGCAACCAAGACCGTCCTGATAAGTAACCTCACGATATGTGATATCCCGACTTAGATATGAATGCCAACACCTCATTGATGCTGATTGGGCTAGTGAGGGAGGACAAGCCACACTGCGACCGCGAACAGGGACAGTCCCATCGCGCGGTTGAGTTTGGTGGCTGACTGCTGGGTGCTGAAGGCCCTCCTCAGCAAGGTCCCGAATGAGGCCCAGGTGATTACTGCAGGAAGCCCGAAGACCAGATTTAGCAGTACTAGCATCGCCTTAGCCGCAAACCCGGGCCCGAATAGGCCCCCGAAGGTAGTCATCAGAACTAGGAAGTGAATCCAGGCTTTGCCGTTGACAAACTGAAGGGCAACTCCCGTCATGGTGCCAAGTCGTTTGTCGTCCTGATTCTCGTCGGCCAGCGGGATCGCGGTCGCCACCTTGTATGACAAATAGGCGATGTAAGCAGCTCCGATGTAGGTAAGTAAGTCGAAGAACGACTCATTCTCCTCAATGAAGACGGTCGCCCCCCCGACGAAGAGGCCTAGACTAGACCAGCCTATCGCCATTCCAGCGATCAATGGCAGGGTCCCTCGCAGACCGTGCTGCGATCCATGTGCGGCGCACAGAACGTTGTTGGGTCCCGGAGTGAAACACATCGGGATGATGAAGGCTAGAGTCGCGATGAGGAGGGCTGTGTCCATGCCTAATCCTCAAGGTCCGTTACCCAAAGAGGAGTTGGCAGCGGAGAGGGCCTGATCCATGTCGGCCCACAGGTCCTCAACATCCTCTATCCCAACGCTCATCCTGACGAATCCAGGCACTACGCCAGCCTCCATGCGGACGTCCTCTGGCACGAACAAGTGGCTAGTGTTGAACGGGCACTCGACAAGGCTCTCCACCCCGCCCAGGCTTGTGGCTTCGAACACCACTTCCAAGGCTCTGACGTATGCCATTGCGGCATCGTCGCCCCCCTTGACCACATAGGATAGCATTCCAGTTCCCCTTGGGACGATCCTCTGGGCAACCTCGTAGTCGGCGAAGCCGGGCAGCGATGGGTGGTTAACGCTCTCAATCATCGGATGGTCCTCGAGCCTCCTCGCCAATTCCGCGGCGTTGGCGACGTGAATTGGCATCCTGGCGTGGAGGGTACGCATGCCGCGCTCGAGGAGGTAGCACATGTGTGGATCGGCCGCCCCTCCGAAGCGGGTCTTGAAGTGGAAGGCCTGCTTGATCAGATCCGCCCTTCCCACCACGAATCCAGCTATCAGGTCCGAATGGCCGTTCAGGAACTTGGTCCCTGAGTTGATGACTAGGTCGAAGCCCATGGATATCGGCTTGCATGCCCATGGGGTGGCGAAGGTGTTGTCCACAATGGAAATCAGGTCGTGCTTCTTCGCCAGCGCCGCAATAGCCTCCAAGTCGCACACCTTCAGAACCGGGTTGGTTATCGTCTCGACGTAGAGGACCTTGGTGCTCTCATTGATCGCGGCCTCGTAGGAAGAGGGGTCACGAATGTCTGCCATCGTCACCTCGATCCCGTAGCGCGGTAGCTCGGAGGTCATCAAGCCGTAAGTTCCGCCATATACGTCAGCGGAGCTGACCATGTGGTCGCCTTGGGACAGGATGGAGAACAGGGTGGAGGAGATCGCGGCCATCCCGCTGGCAAAGGTCTCGCCGTCCTCCGCTCCCTCGAGGGAGGCCACCTTGGCCGAAACGGCCTCGGAGTTCACGCTCGAGTAGCGGCTGTAAAGGAGGGTGTGATGGCCGCCCCGGGCCGCCCACTCCCTGTATCTGTCATCAGTGAGCCTGTATGTGGACGCGAGGAAAGCCGGCGTGTTGACTGAGCCCTCGATATTCTGTGTGCCGGACCAGACTGCCCTCGTGTCGAAGCGCCTGTCGCCGTATTTGTCATCCATGGGCCCGGATTGATGGGTTGGCCATAACCATGCTCATTACAGCTCGATTGCAGCCAATACTGACTCCATATTGGCGTCAACCACCAGGGATTGGGCCTTCGCGTTGTCAATGGCAATCTCCGGATCCTTCAGGCCGTGACCGGTTACGGTGGCTACCACGGTCGAGCCCTCGACGATGTCGCCTCCGGCGTGGCTCTTGACGATCCCAGCAATACCCGCAGCAGATGCCGGTTCTACGAAGATGCCCTCTGAGCGAGCGAGCATCCGGTGCGCATCGAGAATCTCGTCGTCGCTCACAGTGTCAATCGCACCGGAGGATTCCTCGGCAGCCCCGACGGCCTGCTTCCAGCTAGCTGGATTCCCGATTCGAATAGCTGTGGCGACGGTCTCTGGCACTTGTACCACCTCGCCCCTGACTATGGGGGCGGCTCCCTCTGCCTGCCAACCCATCATACGTGGTAGATTGGAAGACTCGCCCGCCTCATGATACTCTTTGTAACCCATCCAGTACGAGGCGATGTTGCCGGCGTTACCGACGGGTAAGAAGTGCATGTCCGGCGCGTTCCCGAGAGAGTCGCAGACCTCGAAAGCGGCCGTCTTCTGGCCTTGGATCCTGAAAGGGTTGATGCTGTTGACAACCTCAATGCCGTCTCGCTTGCCCAATTCCCTTACCATTTCCAGAGCGTCATCGAAGTTGCCCCTTACCTCGATGGTCCTTGCACCGTGAATCAGTGCCTGAGCCATTTTTCCGTAGGCAATCTTCCCCTCTGGGATGAGCACCACACAAGTCATCCCCGCCCTAGCTGCGTAAGCCGCGGCTGATGCGCTGGTGTTCCCGGTGCTGGCGCAGACGATTGCACGAGCACCTCGTTCGACGGCCTTGGAGACCGCCAGAGTCATGCCCCTATCCTTGAACGACCCAGTGGGATTCAGGCCCTCGTACTTCACGAACAGGCGAAAGCCCCCGCCTAAGACTTGGACGATGTTTTGGGCCTCGATTAGCGGGGTACTGCCTTCGTTCAACGAGATGATGGGCATCGTATCCGTGATGGGGAGGAAGTCTCGGTAGCGTCGAATTACGCCACTACCTTCCATGGCATGCCCTGGCCGTATCCCGCCAAGAACCTGCCCGATTTAATGTGTGCAGTTAAGGCCGGACGCTGGCCCGAAGGCCGTTGTGGATCCTCAGTTATACTACGCCGCAGGCATGGGAGCCTACGTCATGGTCATACTCTTCGTGACCAAGATTCCCTATGACAGGATGGTCGCTAGCGGTATGGAGGACATTCGCGCAGTCTACTACAACAGGAAGATAGTTCACATGCTTGGCGGTGGGGTCGGCTCATTCTGCGTGCCGATTCTGTTCACGGACTACTGGTACCCCCTCGTGTGCGGGATACTGCTGACCATTATCACGTTCGCAGCCCACCATAGCGGTAGGAGGATGTTCTGGTTCCAGACTGACCAGAACCAGAACGACGTCAAGTTCACCTTCATGTGGTGGGCTTCGATTACCCTGATCTGGCTGCTGGTGGGCGACCCCTGGCTCGCTATCATCCCGTCCCTGTTCATGGCCTTCGGCGATGGTATCACCGGAATAGTGCGGAACTTGGTGATTCGCGAGCGCTCGAAGAGCCCGATTGGTAACGTGTTCATGCTCATAGTCAGCGCTCCGATGGGGTGGTTCGTCGCCCAGATGGGCGACCCAGCGATTCCGGTCTGGGGCCTGATAGCCGCCGTTGTTGCAACATTCGTCGAGCGTTATGAGTTCGGGCCGATTGATGACAACATACTCATCACGGTGTTCGCCACGATCGTGCTACTGATCGGCATTGAGGTCGGGCCCATCCTGTGAGCCCAAACTGCCTGCGATTGACAAACAGATAGCGACTACAGGACCGATAGTAATCGCGAAGAGTATTGTGCCAGGACCGAAAGTACCGCCGAGGATAATTCCGACCACTAGTACGGAAATCTCAATCGTGATTCGAACTCTGCCAATGGGGATGCCCGTCACCCTCTGAATGCCAGTCATCCAGCCGTCCCTTGGTCCGGGTCCCAGATTCGCAGTGAGGTACATGGCACTTCCAATGCCAATGAAGATGATTCCCAAGGATACCTGAAGGTATGCCACTGCCGCGCTATCAGGCGGAGGAATCAACGGAACCATAATCTGGATAGTCCCTGCGATAATGATGGCATTCAGGATGGTGCCGATTCCGGGTATCTCCTTGATTGGGATCCATAGAAGGAGCACTGCGACGCTGACTAGGAAGGTGGCCTCTCCGATAGTCCAATTGATCACTTCTGCAATGCCCTCTGCCAAAACCGTCCACGGAGTGTTGCCAATTCCCGCCTTAATCAGGACGGCGTCTCCCAAACCGAAGATGAATTCCCCCAGAATCAGAATGGTGAGCGTTGACATCCGCGGCTTGATGCTCATGGGGTCCTCAGCGCTCCACCGCGTGGTGGGGACCTTCTTCGCGAGGCGCAGGAACGACAGTGCGCCCATCGGGCAACGCTGGGGCACTCAGCCTTCAACCCAACCGGCATAATCGGTGGTCGTTTCGGCTTCCCATGATGCGATCTGTGGGGTTTCGTAGGGATGTTCGTTGAGAATGGCCTCAACAAGCTCGTCCTTCTTCGTCCCTGAAGTCTTAATTTGGACACGCCACTCCTCGGAGCTCTCCATAGCACCATCCCAAAGGAAGACTGAGGTCACACGATTCCTCTGTACACAAGCAGCCAGCCCCGCTTGGACCAGAGAGGAAGACCACTCTCCGACGTGAGGTTCGAGCCAATCGCCGGGAAGCGTAGTCTGAACAATCCATATGCCCCCGACCATGTGGGATCGAGGAGCACGTCACGAATCAACTCGATGCATAATTTGAATGCGAAGGGTGCTACGGCCCATTCGGTTGCAACATGGAATCATGGGAAGGGCCCATCGACACCGGCGAGGTGCCACCTGACGGGTCGAGCTTCGATGTGATCGTAGTCGGTGGTGGACCGTGCGGCTCTGCCGCAGCGGCGTACAACGCCATGAACGGTTGCAAGGTCCTGTTCATAGAGAAGGAAATCTGGCCCAGAGACAAGCCATGCGGGGATGCAGTGGGAGGAAAGTCGCTATCACACGTCGAGGAACTCGGAGTGAAGGCGATGATAGAGGGCACGCCTCACTTCCGAGTGGACTCAATCATCTTCGGCAGTGCCAACGGCAGCACGGTCAGGGTGATGCTTCCCAAGGAGGAGTTTGAGAACAAGATGGCCGGATACTCGCTACCGAGAGTGCAGTTCGACTACATGATGTTCAAGCGCGCCACCGAATTGGTTCTTGAGGCAGGTGGCGCGGTAATCCAAGGTTTCAGCGTGATGGATGTCACGATTGATTACATGCGCGTCACAGGCATCGCCGGACGATTGGGGGGGAGGCACTCCACCAATCCGTCGCTCTCGTTCAAGGCGCCTCTGACCGTGGGCGCTGGCGGCTACAACTGCCCGGTGGCGAAGACTGTCACCGAGGTCATTCACGGCGAGGCCATGCGCGACGATGAGCACTACTGCGGCGCTTATCGAGAGTACTGGGAAAACGTCGAGGGCTTCGAGGGCAGCGAGGGGCCGATCGAGATTCACTTCGTGGACGCGGTGAATCCCGGCTACTTCTGGCTCTTCCCGGTAAAGGAGGGCGTGGTCAACGTCGGCATTGGCATGGTCATCTCCGAACAGCGCAAGCAGACGGGTATGAAGAAATCACTCAAGAAGATGCAGAAGTGGGTCATTGAAGAGCATCCTCAGTTCAAGGGGCGCTTCGCCAACTCGAGCCTCGTCCCCGGTTCCCAAAAGGGCTGGCAACTGCCATTCGGCTCACCGAGGAAGGAGGCGCCATCTTTCCAACCCAGACGCTCGGCGACTGCGGGGGCGATGTGCGTCGGGGACGCTGCCAGCCTCGTCGACCCCTTCACCGGAGAGGGAATAGGCAATGGCCTCGTTTCCGCGAAACTGACCTCCAAGCACTTCGACAAGGACGCTCACTCCGGGGGCTTCCCCGAAGAGGTTGCTGTCGCCTACATGGAGGAGCTATGGGGCACCCTAGGGAAGGAGTTGAGCAACTCCTACAGGCTACAGCGTCTTGCTAAGCGAAAGTGGCTGATGAACTGGTTCTTCGGAAAGGCCTCGCGCAAGGAGGAGTTGGCAGACATGTTAACGGGCATGATTGCCGACAAGGAGGCATCCAAGGTGCTATGGAGCCCATGGTTCCTCGCCAAGACGCTACTCCTTCCATGAGGTGAACTGATGACCGAGGCGCTCGACGAATCGCTCGATGGGATTGATGCTGCCTTCCTCGACCTCGATGGGACCATCTACCTAGGTGGGAGCCTCGTCGATGGGGCGCTGGAGTTCCTATCCAGATTGGAAGCGCGGGGTATCCGCAGGTACTTCCTCTCCAACAACTCCAGCAGATCGGTCTCCCAGTACCTCGAGAAGCTGCATGGGCTCGGCGTCACGGCCTCCGAGGATGAGGTCCTACTCTCGACTCACGACCTGCTGTCCTGGCTATCCGCCGAGGGCGTCACCGAAGCCTACCTCGTAGGAACGGAGGGCATGAGGGGGATGCTGGAGGACGCCGGCATCGGGACTCGCTCAGAAACCCCCCAGTACGTCATACTGGGGTATGACACCGAAGTCACCTACGAGAAGCTCGCAACCGCCTCGATACACCTGCACAACGGCGTTCCCCTAGTGGCCAGCCACCCGGACCTGGTGTGCCCCTCGCCCGAGGG
>JAYZLU010000141.1:0-2639 GCA_036153975.1 Thermoplasmatota archaeon
GGATGCTCTCAGTTTCCTTAGAAGTTGCCAATGCAGAAAATAAGCCCGAAGCCTGGATTCATGCCGCCGCAGTACTGGACTATTACGCGCCTCCCGAAGAGAGAAAGAGGGCCAGCGGTGAAGAGTCGTGGGAACTAACTCTGAGTCCTGGACCGAAGCATATCGCTAAACTCTCCCCACTAGTGGGGAAATCTATTCGAATAGGCTTCAAACTTGAGGTCGGTGTCTCAGAGACCGTCCTCGTCGAAAGGGCGATGGAGCAGATTGCTACCTATGGGGTCGATGCCGTCGTTGCGAACCTAATGGGAGAAGCCAGGGATGAGAACACCCCAAGGTGCAGGATTGTGAAGCCTGACGGCTCGGTCTATTCAATGAAGGACGACCTCGAACTGTGCGAGGCCATCGAGGCTATCATCTCATCCAATTGAGCACTGAGTATACGAATCATTGAAGCGATTGGCGGCGGGGAGAAGCACCATGGCAAGCCCAAGGAAAGCCAAGCGCGGCATCCCACCGAAGTCGGATTTCAACGCATGGTACCCCGCTATCATCGAGATTGCAGATTTGGTCGATAAGAGGTATCCAATCAAGGGCATGGACGTTTGGAAGCCGTATGGCTTGAGCACGATGAACCTGATTGATGGCCTCGCTCGTTCAGAGATGGCGAGAACTGGCCACCAGGAGTACAACTTCCCCCTCCTTGTACCGGAGGACCTTCTCGAGAAGGAGAACCGACTCGTCTCCAAGCTTAAGGCAGCCCGGGAAACTGGTGCGGACCCATCAGAACTCCGAATGGATGATGATAATTCGGGATTCAAGAAGGAAGTCTATTGGGTTACTCATGGGGGCGAGAACGAACTAGAGATTCCCATGTTCCTGCGTCCAACTTCCGAGACCCCGATGTACACCATGTTCTCGTTATGGGTCAGAAGCCACGCCGACCTCCCCCTGAAGACCTTCCAGATTGTCAATACCTTCCGCTACGAGACGAAGCAGACCCGATCATTCATCCGCGTCCGAGAGATCCACTTCTTCGAGGCGCACACAGCTCATGCGGATGAGGATGGCGCGAACCGTCAGATCGAGGAGGACGCAGAGATGGTCCAACGAATCCTCCATGATCTGTGCCTGCCCTCCATTGTGTCGAAGAGGCCTGTCTGGGACACCTTCCCCGGGGCTTGGTTCTCCAAGGCCGCTGACGTAGTGATGCCTAACGGACGGACGCTGCAGGTCGCAACCTATCATCACTATCGAGACCAGTGGGCGGACGCCTTCGACCTGTCGTACGAGGCCGTGGACGGGCAGACGAAACTCTGCCACCAAACCACCTTCGGAATGTCTGAAAGGTTATTGGGGGCAGTGGTGGGGATGCATGGTGACGATAACGGGCTAATCCTGCCTCCTTCGGTGGCTCCTTTCCAAGTCATCCTGATGCCTGTAGCCGCCCATGCCGACGATAGAGTCACCCCGGCCGTGGAGGTGCTCGCCGACGATTTGTCATCAGCTGGATTAAGGGTGAAGATTGACGACCGAGATGTAAGGCCCGGTGTGAAGCACTATGATTGGGAGATTAGGGGGGCTCCAATCAGGCTTGAGCTCGGACCCCGAGACCTCACTAATGGGCAATGCGTCATCTCACTAAGGACTGGGGGAAAGATGGAACCCCCCCTCGATGGCATCGCATCCTTCGTATCCGATGCTCTAGATTCTCTGGCTGACGAACTTAGATTACGTGCCAACAGGAATCTCAAAGATCTGGTCAAACCCCTACCCTCACTCGTAGGTGAGGAAGGAAACTTGGAGTTCACTGAGCAATTCGAGGAGGGAATTGTCTACGAAGCAGCCTTCGATGGCAACGATTCGGACGCTGAAGTCCTCGAGAAACTGACTGGAATGACCCTTCTTGGCGATTGCGACGATTCTTTCGAAGAATCACGTGTTTGCGTTATAACCGGCAAGTCAACCCAGAGGAGGCAGTACATCGCCCGAATGTACTGACTTCTTTCTGACGAAAATGCCTATCAGAGCCAAAAGTGAAAAAATCGCCAACAGCGCCCCGTCAGTCAGGTCAATCTGCATGGGTTGAACCCATGTTTCGGTTTGGTGAAGATTATCCCAACCGATTGATTTGTGCCAAATTACCTTGGTATTTCCTTCGGAGCAAATCTCCCTCATGTTCGCAATTCCTGTAGAGCAAAGTACCCAACCAACTCCTACTACTAGGTTGAAGACTACACTGAGGAGACCCAGAATTCCTAATCCAAGAATGACTAACCTCCTCTTTCCTCTCTTTCTTTTCACGTCTTCTGACTTCAATAAATCTAGTTCAGGTTGGAAGTCCGGAAGGCTAACCCCCGAGGGGATGGCTCCGAAGTTCTCAGGAATCACAGGAGTCTCGATTTCTGGGGCGAACACACCAAGCTCTTCCAGTGCCTCCCTGCCGTAAATCCTCTCGGCCATGGCAAACAGACGGGGGTTTCCTTCAATCACAGAGGGCTCGATAGTGCCATCGAGCAGCCTCTTCACCGCATCGGAGTCATCCATTCCGTATGATTCTCGCCATCCCGACCCCTATGAAATGACCGCCATCATGGTATTCAGGGAATGGTGTTTCTCCTGTCAATGGAACGCTTCGCTGC
>JAYZLU010000142.1:0-6876 GCA_036153975.1 Thermoplasmatota archaeon
GCGCTGGAGGTGGATTTGTCAGGAACCGAGGAGGCCTTCGCCGCGCTCGAGGAGTCTTACGTCTCAGGATGGGACCCGACCTCGGAGCCGTGAAGCCGATGAAGCCACCAGAGACCATCGAGGAAGAGCTCAAGATCATCGCTGATGCAATTGACGTCGGGATAGACCCGTTCCCGCCAAAGAGGGAGCCAACCGGATGGGCCAAGGCCGCCTTGGGTTGGTTCATGATCATAATGATGGTGAGCTGGGTCTCGCAGCTCCTCTACCAGTCCGTATGAGGCATCTTGGTGGAAAGGGGGCCTGAACCCTCGTCCCATTCTACTGTCACGTAAGTGCCTCATAGAGGTAGAAGATCCCACTGGCAACGATTCCAACCGTCACGAAGTTGTGTATCCATTCCGATTTCATGGACTCCAACCATCGCTTCCCCACCCGAACTCCAAGCAAGGCGGCAACTACGAGGAACGCTGTGAGTTGTGCATGTGCTATGGTTTCGTCGAAACGGAAAATGAGATAGACTGGAACTCGCGAGGCGTCCACGCACAGCGCGAGCACGCTCGCTGTTGCAGCGTAGGCCATCTTGTCCGTCAATCGTCGGGTTAGGAACATCGCCCGCAGGGCACCCTGATGCCCAGAGAGGCCCCCCATGAATCCGGACGCGAAGCCCCCAACTCGATCGTTGGCCTCTGGAATCCTATACCCTGTCCACGATTCGCTTAGAGACAAGAGTGGCAGGAGAACGAGGAAGAGGCCGATTATGGCAAGAAGCGGGTCCTGCGGTACCTGATTTTGCAATAAGGCACCGATGATGGCACCGATGACCAACCATATGCCGTAGCGTTTGAAGGCGGAGACATCGACGCTCTCACGCAACGCCAGATATTTCCCCGCATTGTGTGCACCGTGCACCACTGCAACGACAGCCACCGCTTCGTGAGGTCCCATTAGGAGGAGGACGATCGGAGTCAGCATGGTCGAGAGGCCGAAACCTGCGGGCACGGTTAGAGCCGCAGCGAAGAATGCCCCGAGGCAAGCGAGGAGGAAGAGGGGCTCCATTATTCGCTGAAGTCACCAACTAACAATGGTTATTTCGGGGAACGAGTCGATTGGTAGTCCCTCCCGGATTCGAACCAGGGTCACGAGATCCAGAGTCTCGTATGATGGACCGCTACACTAAGGGACTGGCAGCGCACGGAGACGGACTGGATATTTCAAGAAACCCGAGCACTTTATGTGACCACTCATGCGGCTCTGAAGCTAGCGTTCACGCGCTCCAGACTCTCCCTGCTGGGGCGCGCCTGGTCTTCTGTCAAGGCCATCAGCGGGGTATCGGCCAGCCCCAGCGCGTCGGTGGCCGTCGGAACGCCTGGGTCGTAGTACAGCAGGCCAGTCACGTGGCGGCCGCCCTTCTCGGCCTCGTGTATGGCACTGAGTGCTGAGACGACGTCGCTCGGGTCGTGGTCCGAGCCCACCGTCTCGAGACTGAGTGTGGAGCCGTCGAAGAGCTGAATCTCCATGTACTCGCCCTCGGGGACGTCGACCTCCTCTATCGGGGAGAAGTGGGGGATGTAGTCGAGGATGTGGAGGATCTCGTCGTTCCCCTTGACGTAGTTGTAGGAGCGGTACGACTCGTCGTTGTTGGCGAAGGTCACGCAGGGGGATATGATGTCGAGGATTGCCATCCCCCTGTGGCTCATGGCCGCTCGCACCAGTGCAGTGAGCTGCTTCTTGCTGCCCGAGAAGGAGCGAGCAACGAAGCCGCACCCGAGGTTGATGGCCATGGCGCACAGGTCGATGGGCGGCTGCTCGTTGACCGTGCCCTTCTTCTTCTTGGAGCCCTTCTCAACCGTGGCGCTGTACTGCCCCTTGGTCAGGCCGTAGACGCCGTTGTTCTCGATGATGTACACCATGTCCACGTTCCTGCGGATGGCGTGTACGAACTGCCCCATGCCTATGCTGGCGGTGTCGCCGTCCCCCGAGACCGCAATGAATGACAGGTCCTTGTTGACCATGTTGGCGCCGGTGGTCACCGAGGGCATCCGGCCGTGAACGGTGTTGAAGCCGTGGCTGTTGCCGAGGAAGTATGCGGGCGTCTTCGAGGAGCACCCGATGCCGCTCATCTTCGCGATGCCTTGGGGCTCGATTCCGTTCTCCCAGGCGGCCTGGATGATTACGTTCGAGATTTGGTCGTGGCCGCACCCCGGGCACATCGAGGACTTGCCCCCGGTGTACTCGGACTTCTCGAGTTCGATCACGTTCAGCTTCATCGCAGTCATGCGGTCACTCCCCGCAGCGTCTCGAGGATCCTGCCCGCGTACACGCGCGCCCTCGGTGGCAGCCCATCGCTGTATGCGACGCTGTGTAGCTTCGGCACCAGCTTGATCGGGATCTCCCTACGAAGGATGCCGTAGAGCTGCCCGTCTCGGTTTATCTCGAGTATTATGTTGGTCTCGTGACGGTCGATGAAGGCCTCGACCTCAGGGTGGACTGGAAGGGCCCTCACGCGGCAGGTGCTGACCGAGAGTCCGGTGGCCTCGAGCAAGTCGTCGATCTCGACTATCGTGTTCTCCATCGAGCCGTAGAAAACAATGCCGACCTCCTTCTTCTCCTCCTCGCGGATGACCGGTGCCGGAAGGTGCTCGCGTGCCCCGTCGATCTTTCTCCGCAGGCGTACCATCGTGTCCCTGTACACCTGCGGGTCCTCCGAGTAGACCCCGTCCTCGTCGTGCCCAGTCCCTCGGTACAGGATCGGGTCGAGGCCGCTTCCGGGCAGGGTCCTGTACGGGATGCCATCGCCGTCGATGTCCCTGTACCGGCCGTAGTTAGGTGTGGTGTCCATCTCCTTCTGGGTGCGGATGACCTTCCCGCGGTCCATCGCCTCATCGGGGTATTGGAAACCGGAGGTCGCCCAACGGTTCATCCCGAGGTCGAGGTCGCCGAAGCCGAAGACTAGGGTCTGGAATCGCTCGGCGTAGTCGAAGGCGCGCCAGCCGTACTCGAAGCACTCGTCCACCGTTCCTGGGATGAGCACTATGTGCTGGGTGTCCCCGTGGCTCGCCTCGTAGAGCATCGACAGGTCGCCCTGCTGGGTCCGTGTCGGCAAGCCCGTCGACGGTCCCACGCGGTTGATGTCCCAGATGACGCCTGGCACCTCGGAGAAGTAGGAAAGCCCGATGAACTCCGACATCAGCGAGATTCCCGGGCCGCTCGTGCACGTCATGCCCCTTCCACCGGCCCACCCGGCACCTATCACCATCCCCGCGGCGGCAATCTCGTCCTCAGCTTGGACGACCGCGCAGGTCGAGCCTCCGTTGCCGTCGGTCCGGAGCTCCGGAAGCCAGCCGATGACTGACTCGGCTAGGGACGACGAGGGTGTTATCGGGTACCACGAGAGCAAGTTGATCCCGCCGTAGATCGCACCTAGGGCCGTCGCATCGTTGCCCTCGATGAGGAAGGTGTCTGGGTCCTTGTCCCGCGCCTCGACGGATAGGGGGCACTCGAAGTCCCAGTTCTCCTCGGCATAGGCCCTGCCCTCCGATATGGCGCGCATGTTGAACTCAATCGCCTTCTCCTTGCCCTTGAACTGGCTCGATATCGCCCCCGCAATCGCGCTTTCTTCGATGTCGAGGAGATGGGCGAGAGCTCCGACGTAGTACATATTGGCCATTAGCCGTGCCAGTTTGGGGTTGATTCCTCTCGCCATCTTGGTCATCGGCATGCCTAGGAGGACGCAGTCGTCGCGCTCCACCGGGAGCTTGACGTCCTCGTTGTACACGATTATCGTTCCAGGCTCGGCCTTCTCTTGGTCCTTCAGCCAGGTGTCCTTGTTCATGATCACTTGGATGTCGGTCTTGTCGCCGGGAGCCTGGTAACCCGCATCGCTGGCCCTGATGATGAACCAAGTGGGCAGTCCGGAGATGTTGCTCGGAAAGAGGTTCTTGCCGCTGACTGGCACGCCCATCTCGAACATCGAGTGCAATAGTGTGAGGTTGGATGACTGCGACCCAGTGCCATTTGCGGTTGCGATGTTAATGACGAAATCGTTAACGGTCTTTCCCATTGCTTTCGTTGTCCCCAGCGCTGAGTCACCCTCCACCGGTCCGCTCTCAGGGGATATGGCATTGTGCGTGGGTCTTATGGGTTACCATGGTAAAACCCTCGTTTTCGTCCCTGCCGGTCATCCGTTGTAATTTTCAATGATGGCGCGGTCGACCAGCCGATGCCGGTACCCGAGGAGCTGCAGAAGGCGTGGGACAATGCCATTGAGCTGACTGAGAACGAAGATCCGGAGGAAGCCCTTGACGTCCTTAGATCCGCTTGGCTCTTCGCAGAGAATAAGGCGCAGGAGTCGAGGACCCTGAGATACGCTGCAGATGCCAATACGGAGTTGGGGCGAATCGACGAGCCAAACCAGAAGCGCCACTGGCAGAAGGCTCACAGGGACTACTCCAAGGCACTGGCTTTCGACCCCAAAAACAAGGAGACTCGCAGGAGGATGAACAAACTCGCATCGATGATGGACGAGCAGGCCATCTCCCTTGGGCTTGGGTTCCAGATGTTCGATGAGGGAAACCCCACCCCCATAGGCCTGTTCGCCATGTTGGCTTCGCTCGTTCTGGTACTGGTCTCGTTCAAGGTCGTGGCAGACTTCCTCGCCGAGGATGAGCCCAACCCGATTGTTGTCTTTGAGGTGACATACTCCGTTGACGGCCAGGAGGTGAAGGGCGAGATTGAGATAGAACTCTACCAGAGCGATGCTCCACTGCACGTGGGGAGCTTCGTCTCCCACGTAGGGGACTTCCGGTACGACTTCACCGAGTTCCACAGGATCATTGGCGACTTCATGATTCAAGGGGGGGACATCGAGAACACGCAGGGCAGGGGAGGTTACTCCGCCCACTACTACGGTTGGTGCGACGGTCGGGAGGCTCCTCTCGACCAGTGCTCCTTGGAGGACTGGTCGATACCATACGAACATGAGAATGGCCTCAAGCACACAGCAGGGGCGATTGCCGCTGCTCACGGCGGCCTCAATACCGACGGCAGCCAGTTCTACATCGTGCCTGACGACGGCCAGGCATCCCACTTGGATTGGGAGGAGGGCAAAGACTGCTCCCAGCAGTCCTGCCACACGGTCTTCGGATATGTGATATCCGGAATGGAGCACGTCAATGCGATGAGCGAGGTCCCCACCGATGCCAACAACGCCCCCGTCGAACCCGTCCGTCTGTTGATGGCCCATCTAACGGCATAGTCCCCGACCCACTTGGGCTAACGGTCAACTTCATGTACCACTTCCAGAGGGTTGTGAACAGGTGGCCGGATGTCTTCAATCGACCCATTCGGAGCGCTCTCCACCTTCGAAAAATCCGATGGCTCCACTGCTTCCTTCATGAACCTCAACGCCCTTGAGGGTGCAGGAATCTGCAAATTGGACGACCTCCCCTTCACCATCAGGATACTACTCGAGTCGGTGCTCAGGAATAGTGACGGCTTCCTCATCGGTGAGGATGACATCAGGCGTATCGCATCTTGGTCACCCGACATGTCCCCCGAGGAGATCCCCTTCAGCCCCAGCCGCGTTATATTGCAGGACTTCACTGGCGTTCCAGCTCTGGTGGACATCGCCGCGCTGAGGGACGCCATGCTGGAGCTCGGTGGTGACCCCTCGCGAGTCAACCCACAAGTCCCTGTCGATCTCGTGATCGACCACTCTTTGCAGGTCGACGTCTCGGGCCTCTTCCCCGACGCGCGCGAACGCAATTTGGAAATCGAGTACGAGCGTAACTTCGAGCGCTACAAGTTCCTCAAGTGGGGCCAGCAGAGCCTCGACAACTTCCGTGCCGTGCCTCCCGGGCGTGGCATCGTTCACCAGGTGAACCTAGAGTGGATTGCTAGCGTGGCTCGTGAGGAGGATGGGATGTGGGTCCCGGACACCCTCGTCGGCACCGACTCCCACACTACGATGATCAACGGCCTGGGAGTCCTCGGCTGGGGCGTCGGTGGGATTGAGGCCGAGGCAGTGATGCTCGGCCAGCCGATCTTCATGCTGTTGCCTGAGGTCATCGGATTCGATCTCACAGGCTCGCTGCAACCCGGCGTCACAGCTACCGACATGACCCTGCGAATCGTGCAGATGCTTAGGAAGCACGGCTGCGTGGGTAAGTTCGTCGAGTTCCACGGATCCGGTCTGGATAACCTCAGCCTCCCCGACCGTGCGACGATTGCCAACATGGCCCCGGAGTACGGCGCCACATGCGGCTTCTTCCCGGTGGATCAGACCACTCTCGACTACATGTTGCTGTCCGGGCGTGACCCCTCGCACGTTGAGAACGCCAGGCGTTATCTCGCTGCGCAGGGCCTTTTCTACTCCGAATCCACCCCAACTCCCGAGTTCACGTCATCGCTATCGCTCGACCTCGGGACTGTCGACCCCTCTTTGGCCGGACCCAAGAGGCCTCAGGACAGGGTTCCCCTTTCCGAGATGAAATCACACTGGAGGTCCAGCCTGAATGCGCCTTTAGGTCATCAGGGCCACGGAGTCGACCCCTCTGAGAACGACGCCAGCGTCGCAGTCGCCGGGCTCGGCTCCATGTTGGGGCACGGCGATGTGGTCATCGCTGCAATCACGAGCTGCACGAACACCAGCAACCCGAGCGTAATGATCGCCGCGGGGCTGGTCGCTCGGAACGCACGAGCTCGGGGCCTGTCAATCAAGCCTTGGGTCAAGCCCAGCCTAGCCCCCGGAAGTCGGGTTGTAACGGAGTATTACGACGCTGCAGGCCTCACGGATGACCTCAACGCACTGGGGTTCAGCGTCGTCGGTTATGGCTGCACCACCTGCATCGGTAACTCGGGCCCACTCGACAAGGAGAT
>JAYZLU010000143.1:0-4261 GCA_036153975.1 Thermoplasmatota archaeon
GCCAGCCACACTCCCGCTCCGAAGGTGACTGGGAAGGCGTAGACGAAGATAGGGAACTCACGCACTGACCTCAGGTGCCTGCCAATGAACAGGTAGCCGACTACGGTTGCCGCGCCAACGAAGGCAGCGGCATCGCCGATTAGGGACACCTCGCCACTGCTCCCAACTTCTAGCAGCGTGATCACGGCTCCCGTGAATCCCACGATGACGCCAATGACGTGGCCCCTCCTGACCACGGAACCGATTAACGGCATCATAGCCACGACGACCAGTGGATGAGTGTTTACGAACAGCAGGCTGTGGACTAGGCTTGTGTGGTCGAGGGACCACACCCAACTCCCGAAGTGCATGGCGAGGAAGGCGCTCGAGGCGAGTATGAGCCACGCATCCGAGGAACTGAGCCACGGGCGCTCCATCTTGGCCAGCTGGTAGGCGAAGCCAGGCAGCAGTACGAGCGCAGTGCCCTGCATCCTCCACGATGCGCGTAGCAGTGGCGGGACCTCGCTCATCTCCTGGAGCACGACGCCGGCGCTGGAGACTGCTAGCACCGCGACTCCTAGGAGGAGCCAGGCGCCTGCGGGGGTACCGCTATCGGCTCCTTCCATGGTCAGCCCGCCAACTCAGCGTCCATCACGCCAGAGGACTCCGTGGCCTTGCCGTCACCACCTCCGTCCTGGCCGATGATCCCCGCCTTCCTGAACAGGACATAGATCATGGCCCCGACGATGACGTTGATCATAACGAAACCTACGAGTCTGGCGTATGGCCACCAACCATGGTGCCCGAGCGATTCGTCCACGACAGCGAGAATCGCTGACTCGACCCCGTAGAAGGCCTCGCCAGTGAGCGCTCCCGCTGCGATCATGAAGGTGAAGAGCAGCAATTGCGCGCCCTTTTTCTCTGCCGCGGCGCTGCCCTCCTCTAACCTAATGGCCTCGACCACGGGCTTCAGGCGGCGGTCCTCCCACCACGAGCGGAATGCGCCCCCAATAAGCATGGGGAAGGTCGCTGGCGTTGGCAGGTACATCCCGAGGCCGAACGAGGTGCCCATCCCCGTAGCCCACTCTGCGAAGGCGCCTAGTGCCATTCCCATCATCAGCGCGCTCCAGTTGCCCTGTCCCTCGGCTAGGATGGTCGTGAAGTACGCGAAGGCGTTCGCCTGAGGGGCCAGTAGGTCGATCTTGCCCTCAGCGAGCAGCTTGGAGAGGAAGATGGCGACGCCCGCGCCTAGGATGGCCCCTGGAACGACGCCCATGATGTTGCCCTTCGAGATGTGGTAGGGCCTGTTGCCGATGTACAGGCTGTTCTTGTAGTCGCCGACGACCGTGCCGCTCATGCTGATGGCAGAACCGAACACGGTGGTCCCTACCAGTGCCATCAGGACCGACTCCTCCTTGGTGAGGCCCACATCGAGGTTGAGGAAGACCAGGAGAAGCATTAGCAGGACTATGAATGAGGTCCCCGAGACCGGCTCTATCCCGGTCTCCCCCATGACTCGGACGGCGATGGCGCCCAGCAGGAAGGTGGTGGACAGCAGGACGACGGAGAATATCAGTGAGGGAAGCAGGGGGTACCCGCCGACCACGAAGATTAGCGTGATGGCGACGAACGAGATTCCCATGAATATGGGTATGTGGTAGAGCGGCCACTCGTACCACCCCTTGCCATCCACGAACTCCTCGCCCTTCTCGCCGGTGAAGGCATGGGCAATGTCGCCGAAAATCCCAGCGAAGGTCGGGGTCATCTTGAGTAGCCCCAGAAGCCCACCGCCCAGTATCGCCCCTATCGCGACCGTACGTACGATTGAGCCGAAGGCCTTCCACTGCACGATTGGGTATACCGGGTCCGAGCTCGTGTCCCCATAATCCGTGATGTTGATGTAAACGCCCAGCTCGGGGTCGTAGACCGGGACGTCCTGGAGCACGGCGAGGGGAATCAGCCAGAACCAAGCTAGGATCGCGCCGAGGTTAACGAGCAGCGCGGCTCTGAACTTCATGAACCAGCCAATCGCGAAAAGGGTGGGGCTCAGTTCTATCCCAAGAAAGGTGTACGACATCGGGTTATCCGACTCGTAGGGTGTGATCCCCCCATAGGGGGCATGACCGTCCTCGAGCTTGCTGGGTTGGTGCAACCACCGCTCGGTGTATATCGAAGCCATGCCCCACTTCTCGCCGGATAGCGCCATTGCGAACCAATCGGCGATGCTGCTGGGTATACCAGCCACCTTCCTCGACCAACTGATGGGGTAGTCGATTACGAACATTAATCCCATGGTGAGGACGGTCCAAATTCCTACCGTCTTCAGCGACTCGCGCGCCGCCTCGGCCGAACCGGTGCTGACGTCTGATGCGATGTCAAGCATCTTCAGGGTCGCTTCGAACCCCGGCATCGGGAGGGGGTCCTCGACCAGCCAGACTCGTCTGAAGATGATGAAGTACATCACCCCGAGGAAGCCTGCGAACATCGAGGCGATGATGCCGATGAAGGCGAGGTTGAGGGTGTCTATCGACGAGATCAGATGGCCGTCGCCGACTTTGTAGTCATCGGAATAGGCCAGCAGAAAGATCGCCGGGAAGGTGAAGATGAACCCCGTCGATGCGTGAGTGGCCCCGGTGGTTGCGCTGGTGGCGATGTTGACCTCGGAGGGCGACCACTGGAGGGCCATTCCCAGCAGGTAGGCCACGTACCAGGCAGCGGACACGGCGAGTCCGATCTTGAGCCCGATGTAGGCTGTGACGCCACTGAATACGGCACCGATCAGGATGCCGATGAGCACCTTCCTCGTGTCCCAGTGGCTGATTTCGAAGGATTCCTCGAAGTTCTTCTCCTCGAGGTACTGTTCGAGGACCCCCGTGTTGAGGTTATTGTACATGTCCTCGTCGAGCCACGTCAGCGTCCCCCTCTCGATTGCCTCGAGGCCGGAGGCTGTGACGGGCCGGCGATAGGCAGAGCGCTCTACGTCGGGCATACGCCTCCTCCCTAGGGTCGGAGATTGACGCTTATACTTCTCCCGGAGGCAGGGGATGGCAGTGGGGAATCCGTGCTCTAGTGGTCCCTGCTGATCTTGTAGCGACCCATGGCTTCCATCCACTGGATCTCGCCGCCGGACTGGAGGTTCATGCTCCCCTCGACGGGGAGGATGAGGGTCTGGTAGGTCTTGTTGTCCATGGCATGAACCTCGTCGCCCTGGAAGTGGGTGATGATGGCCGAACCCTTCTCGATGATCGGTATGTGGATGGTGTCAGTCACCGTTCCAACGTGGGACCGCTTCTGCCCGGTGAAGATGTTCTCCAGTTCTATCCTAGCCTTTGCAGAGCCGTGCTTGCCTGGCTTGGACTTGGACATCCCCAGGATCTTGAAGGCGTCGTTGTCGATTGCGACGTAGCGACCGACCTTCAGGGTCCTGATTTCCGCACGTGTGGTCCCAGGCACGAACCCTTGGCCCAAAGCAGCCTTATCAGCATTCGGGATTTGTGGCCCCGAGCCGGGTGCCGAATGGCCCCCGGCCCGGGGTTACGTGTGACTGAACCTAGGCTCAGTCGTCCTTGCGGCGTCCTAGCATGGCAGCGCCGAGCAGGGAGATCGCAGCGAGCACGGACGGGAATCCGGGCGTGAAGCCAAGCTCGGGTTGTGCGTTCTCTCCCTTGGCAGCCTCAGACCTGCTGTCAGACGTGTCGATAGCATCGCAGTCACCGTCGCCGTCGAAGTCAGAGGGCGTCGAGCTCAGCTTCTTGCTGTCGGTGCCGCAAGCGGCCTCGTCAGAGTCGGTGTAGCCGTCGCCATCGTCGTCGGTGTCGGCGTTGTCGCCGATGCCGTCGCCGTCGGTGTCGTCCCACTCAGTGGGGTCGAGTGGCCACGGGTCGTCAACGTTGAGCTCACCGTCGCCGTCTTGGTCTGGGTCAGCGTTGTCGCCGATGTTGTCGCCGTCGGTGTCGTCCCACTCCGCGCTGTTCTGCGGGAACGCGTCGTCTGAGTTGCTGACGCCGTCCTCGTCCATGTCCGAATCGGCGTTGTCGCCGATGCCGTCGCCGTCCAGGTCCCTCGACTCGTTGGGGTCCATCGGGAAGGCGTCGAGGCCGTCGGGGATGCCGTCGTTGTCGTCGTCGGGATCAGAGCCGTCACCGAGGCCATCGCCGTCTGCGTCCGCTGTCTCGGTAGCATCGAGCGGGAAGGCGTACTCGAAGTCGGCCTCGCCGTCGTTGTCGTCGTCGGTGTCGGCGTTGTCGCCGATGCCATCGCCGTCGTTGTCGTTCCACTCGCT
>JAYZLU010000144.1:0-2626 GCA_036153975.1 Thermoplasmatota archaeon
ACCTCTTTCAAAGGATGCTTCTGAGGTTCCCGATGAAACTCTGTTCCGCCTCGCCGAAGAGAGAGGACTCAATCCCGACATGGTAGTATCGATAGCGCGCAGCCTCGGTTGGGGAGGCCTGTCCGTCCGTGTTGGGTTCGCAGCCGATATGGCCGCCCGCAATGCACGACTGACAAAGGCGGCGGCCAGGGGGACGACTAAGGAGAGCGTGGTCGACATCACAGCGCTGCCTGTGACTTCGCCTGAATACTACGCCGATACCAGCGCCACCGAGTTCACTGCCGAAGTGCTGCATTGCGCCCCACTTTCAAGCGATGCAGTTGAGTATCTTAACCTCTCAAGTGAGGTACTTGGGTTGCCTACGCACGCCGTGATTCTCGATCGGACCCTGTTCTACCCCGAAGGCGGTGGACAACTCGGCGATCAGGGCAGGCTAACCCAGAACGGCTCGGTAGCGGTTGTGGTTGACACCCGAGTCGAGAACGGAGTGATACTGCATCTCACCCAGGCTCCTCTGGAGGGCGGCTCAGCCAGAGGGACTGTGGATTGGGAACGCCGCAAGCAATTGATGGACCACCATACTGCTATCCATGTTGTCGGCGGCTCTGCTAGGGAAGTGCTCGGTCCTCACGTTTGGCAGGCCGGTTCCAACAAGGGCGCGCGCTACGCCAGGCTGGACATCACTCATCACTCAAGGCTCACGAGGGAGGAACTCGACACGATAGAGGACAGGGCCAACGAAATCATAGAGGCGAACCCCATTATCCAGAAGTTGGCCATGGATAGGGCCGAAGCGGACTCGACGTTCGGTTTTGCAATCTACCAGGGCGGCCCCCCCAAGCATAGCCAGATCAGAATCATCAAGATTGGTGATTACGATACCCAAGCCTGCGGGGGAACGCACCACGACGAGGCCGGCTCTGTTGGTGAGTTGCGTATTGTAAAGTCGAGTCAAGTCCAAGACGGGGTGGAGCGTCTGCAGGTCGTGGCAGGTGAGACCGCACGCGAGCACGCCCGGCGGCAGGAGAGCCTGCTCAACGACGCCTCGGAGACTCTAGGGGTGACTCCTGATGACCTGCCACGCACCGTCTCGCGCTTCTTCGACGAGTGGAAGTCGCAGCAGAAGAGAATCGAGACGCTTGAGGCGGAGATAGTAAGACTGCGAACCAGTGGTGGCGGTGATTCAGCGGTTGAGAAGGACGGAGTCAGGTACGTGGTCATGGAATCGGGTGGAGACGCAAAGCAGATGATGACGATGCTTGGGGAGCTTACACGGGACTCATCCATGCCGACACTCGCAGTCCTCGGAAGCCGTGATGGTGGCGTAACTCTGCTCGTTGCTTCCACCGAGGGCAGCATCGCAGCAGAGCGACACAACGCCGTGGAAATCCTAGATGCGATAGCAGGCCACATCGGAGGAGGGAGGGGAGGGGGAAGGCCCACCTTCGCACAGGGCGGCGGCTCTAACCCCGACGGCATTCCGGCTGCTCTCGACGCAGCGCGCTTGTTACTAGGAATCTGAGCAATCTGCAATCCGTCGATTTGATGGTCGGACCTCATCACGCTCGTGCGTGGTCGAACGGATGGATGTCGCGGCTCGCGCAGCTGCAATAGAGTACGCCATTCGCGACGTCGTCATTCCAGCAGTAGAGCTCGAGGCGCAGGGCCACGAGATTATCCGACTCAACATCGGCGATCCTCTGGCCTACGAGGGTCTGCCTACCCCGGACCACAGGGTCACCGCCTTCAAGGCTGCACTGGACCGGCAGGACAACGGCTACGGCCCTTCTTACGGAATATCCGAGCTGCGTGATGCCATTGCTTCCAGCGAGCGCGCGAAAGGATGGGATTGCTCTGCTGACGACGTCTATGTGACACATGGGGTTACCGAAGCCCTGCAGGTCATCTTCGCCGCCTTTTTGGAGGAGGGCGACACAGTCCTCGCACCCGGACCGCACTACCCTCCTTACATGGCCTACCCTCAGATGTTCGGAGGTACCACGGTTGAGTACCGACTGAACCCGGACGATGGCTGGCGCATCGACCTCGAAGACATCCGCTCGAAGATGGACGACAGCGTCCGCCTGCTGGTCCTAATTAACCCCAACAACCCGACCGGCAATGTCGCCACCCCGGAGGAGGTCGAATCACTCATCGACATTGCGAGCCAATGGCCCAAGTGCACTATCATCGCAGACGAGATTTACGACGGACTGGACTTCACTGGCCACCAGTGCTCGGTCGCTTCACGCTCGGAGGAAGTACCGGTGATCGCACTCAATGGGGTCTCCAAGGTCTACTTCGCACCTGGTTGGAGGGTCGGCTATATGGCTTGGCACGACCCCCAAGGAAGGCTGGAACTCGTTCGCGATGGTGTTGAGCGACTGCTGCGCAGCCGACTCTGCGCTTCCACGCCAGCACAGTACGGCTTCCTTGCAGGCCTGACCGACGAGACGGGCTGGCTGGAAGGCCATCGTTCCAGAATCACTGAGCGGATGGACTACTGCTTGAGGAGAATCGAGGCCATAGACGGACTGGTGTGCGAGGCCGCGGGCGGGGGATTCTACCTCTTCGTGAGGATATCCGACCCAGAATTGGCCGCGGACGACAAGCGCTTCGTGCTAGA
>JAYZLU010000145.1:0-2567 GCA_036153975.1 Thermoplasmatota archaeon
TTACTCATCGCAGGAATAGATGACGAGGGAGTCCACCTTTTCGAGACCGATCCCTCTGGCGCATATCAGTCATACCACGCAGGTGCGATTGGCCGTGGCCGCTCCTCTGTGATCGATCACTTCGAGGGCAAGTGGAAGGCGGGAATGACGAAAAACGCCGCTATCAAACTAGGACTAGAGGCGCTGCGGGAGTCTCTTGAAGATGACCTGAACCCAGAAACCGTCGAAATCGCCTCAGTTGACAAGGACGGCTACAGCAAGATGGACACGGAGACTACTCTCAAGCACTTGGATAAACTGTCTTGAGACCCCACCCTCTAAGCCATACTCCCCGCTGGACAACCATGGTCAGCCTCGACGATGCGGTGCTCGCCCGTCTCGAGAAGGGAGGGGCTCGCTACGAGATCCTAGTCGACCCAGAACTCGTCGACGATTGGAAGGGGGATCCTGATTCGGTGTCTCTCAATGACCTGCTTGCAATCGATGAGGTTTGGTCTGATGCCAAAGGCGGTGACAGGCCTACGAGCGATTCTCTGGAACGAGTTTTTGGCACCACTGACCTCGGCACGTGCGTCACTAAGATACTGGGGGAAGGCTCAATTCAACTGACTACATTGCAAAGGCGTCGAATGGTCGAGGAAAAGAAGCGACAGATTGTCCACCAGATCGCCAGCACTGCCACAGACCCGAAGACCAAGCTGCCACACCCCCACGTTAGAATCGAGACCGCGCTGGACGAGGTACGCTTCCCAGTAGACCCGTTCAAATCGACAGAAAGTCAGGTTGAGGATGCTATCGCGGCCCTGAGGCCGCTGATTCCCCTCCAGTTCATCACTGTACGCCTCGCTTTCAAAGTTCAAGGAAAGGACTACGGTGGCGTCCATCAAATGCTCAGGGACTCCATTCAGAGAGAAGAGTGGCTGAGCGACGGAACATGGGCCTGCATAGTCACCGTTCCCGGAGGGATGAAGAACGATCTCATCGACAAGGTCGCTAAGCGCTCATCCGACGTCGAGGTCAGGGAATTAGACTGATTCCGACACATCGTAGCGGCCTCAACGGTTATGAACGGTCGGCCGGTCGCGCGGCTCGATAGCATGAGCAAGAAGAACGACGCGGGTGGACCGCGAGATATTAGACGAGCCGATTCACTCGTCGTTCCTGGGGAGGACCTAGGAGAATCGAAAGGCCAAGAAGTCGGCCATGGCGTACTCGTCATGGAGGGCAGGCTTCGGGCCACAAAGCAAGGCAGAATGATGAATAAAGGCAGCACGGTAACGGTTGAGCCGCTGCATACGAGGTATATCCCCAGACCGAGCGACTTAGCAATAGGTTACATCGAGGGGTGCACGAACAACATATGGTTCGTTGAACTCGGTGCACCTTTCAACGCGATTCTGCCCATGAGTCTCGGTCCTGGCAAGGTCGAGTTTGGTGGCACACGCTCCGTGATGGACATCGGTGAGGCGATTCTTTGCAGGGTTCAGGAAGTCGAAGAAACTCACTCGAGTGTCGTCACGATGAAGGGCATGGGGTTGCGGAAGATTCGTTCTGGCGTCATCGAGGAGATAGACCCGCATCTGCTTGGCAGGCTGATTGGCAGGGGCGGCAACTCACTAACTCAACTAAAGGAGGATTCCGAATGCAGGATCGTCGTCGCTGATAACGGCAGAATGTGGATCGATGGTGACTTGGATGGTATACTGGAGGTTCGTAGGCGCCTCAACTCACTGACCGAGGAATCGCGTCTTATTCCAGTCGGGGGTGGTCACTGATGGGTGGCTACGGAGATGTCCAGATGATTGACGAGAACGGGTTGAGGGTTGATGGCCGGGGGCCCGGCGATCTTCGTGAGATTTCCATCCAGACAGGTGTTGTTCCCGTTGCAGACGGGTCCTGCAGGATGACGTGGGGGACCAACGAGGCCATCGTTGCAGTCTACGGCCCGATGGAGTGCCATCCAAGGAAGATCCAGCGACAAGACCGAGCGGTTCTAGATGTCGCATACAACATGGCCCCATTCTCAACAACGGATCGAATGCGTCCCGGTTTCAACCGACGCAGCAGGGAGATCAGCAAAGTCACGAAAGACGCCCTTGAGAGCGTTGTCCTTCTCGAACTATACCCACGATCCAAGATTAGAATCAGCATCGAGATTATTTCCGCCGAAGCCGGAACCCGTTGCGTCGGACTCACGGCGGCCTCGGTCGCGCTAGCTGACGCTGGCATCCCGATGACCGACATGGTAGTCAGCGTTGCAAGTGGAAAGATCAACGATATCGTTGTGTGTGATCTCAACAAAGAGGAGGACAACTATGGTGAGGCCGACCTCCCAATGGGTATACTGCCAAACTCTGGCGAGCTGGTCTTCCTCCAGATGGACGGCGACCTTTCACAGGAGGAGTTCAATCAAGCCTGGCAGTACAACATGGATGCCGCCCAATCGGTTCATCGTCTGATGGTTGACTCTCTAAAGGGGGGTGAGGCCTGATGGCGATACCTCTGGTTCCGAAACTACTCCGTGCCCATCTCGCTGAGCTGGCTGAGAACGATGCACGCATAGATGG
>JAYZLU010000146.1:0-3018 GCA_036153975.1 Thermoplasmatota archaeon
GTCTCTGCGATGAGCGAGGGGCATGACTCGATGTCGCCCTCCGTCAGAATCATCTCGGTGCCATCGGCAGTAATGATGGGGTCGGAGACGTCCTTGAGAATCCGAATTCTGAGGAGGCTCTCGCTGGGAATCTCCGGGACCTCTGCGTTGCTCTTCGACTCGGCCTGTGAGGCTGCGTGCTCGGGGAACGTATCCAACTCCCTGATGCGATCCTCCTCGTCATACTCCGGCTCGTCCCAGACCCCGTCCTCCCGGATAGGTGCCCGCCTCGGCCGTGCGGTATCGTCTGCTGGGGCTTCCTCGGAGAACTCGGTAAGCGGCTTGTGCCCCCTTGGCGGGGGGAGATTCTGCTGGACTTCCTCCGTGGCGCCGAGGAGAGCGCCCCACGAGACCTCGTGCTTGTACTTCTCGACCAGATGACCGATGCCGGTGTGGAAGGCTCGCTCCGAGGGATCGTGCTTGTCCCACTCCAGCCTCTGGAAGCCGGTGGAGGGAACGGCATCGCCCTGAGGGGATCTCATGAGGTTGGAGAGGACGGCATGCTGGGTGAACGCGTTGAGGCGCAGTCTGGTCAGGTCGGTCACGCAGGTCCTGACGACACCCAGCCTGCGCGATTGCAGCTGCGCCTTGGCGGTCATCCCCTCCTCGCGAACGGTCTCCGCCAACTCGATTTCGAGGTGCTGGAGGAGCTGGCCGATGCAGGTCCAGAAGTCGGACATGGGCAAGTCGACTGGAACCGTCTGGCCCTTCTGCTCCCTAGTCATCTCGAACAGGGACTTCTCGACCGTGACCAGCTGGCTCTTGGAAAGTCTGGGAGCGTTCGAAGCACCGTCCATGGAAGTGACCTGCCGCGCACACCACGGAGGCGATACATCAACAATTCCTCATCGGACTGCCGGGAAGGTATGCGCGAGAATCAAAGGCACGACTCCTCTCGCTGTGATGCAGGTGTACCCGAGTGGTCAAAGGGGTCGGGCTCAAGATCCGATGCATAGTGCTTCGCAGGTTCAAATCCTGCCACCTGCACCACCATTGGGGCTTAAGCCCGCTCAAGTAAGGCCTTCAGTAGCTCTATCGCGCCTTCCTTGCCACTGGATTCGGCAACGCAATCCGCTGCCTCGACGACGTTCGGGTAGGCGTCGTTGACGGCGACGGAGAATCCAACCAGATCGAACATGGCAATGTCGTTTGGAGCATCGCCGCAGGCGATAACGCGCGCCGGGTCGACGCCACGTTGCTCCAGTGCCAGCCGCAACCCGCCCCCCTTGTCCAGCCCGGGCTTCACTATGTGGACGGCGAACCCGGTCGTAATCACCTCTAGGTCTCCCCACTCGCTGTCAGCCAAAATATCCCTGATCTGCTCGTAGGACTGGGTCTCCTTCAGGCACCACTCGGTCTCGCGCCAGCGGTTCGACTCGATGCCTCGTGGGTCCAGCCCCTCGATCTGCGTTGCGAGCCACTGCGCCGCTTCCTTGGAGCGAGACCCATCTGCTAGAGCCAGAATCTCATGGCCCTCGTCGCTGTCCCAGACCATCCCGCCGTTCTCGGCCACGATGAAGCCAGAGATGCCCAAGGACTGTTTGATGGGCGTGACGTTGGGAAGCGTCCGTCCCGACGCGAGGGAGACTGGCATCACTTCGGAGTCTACCTTCCGAACGAGTGCAACCAGTTCGGGGTGGTAGCCCTCGATGTCGAGTAGCGTGCCATCGACGTCGAAGACGATCATGTCCCAGTCGCTTCCCTGTGGTAGCTCGACCATGGGCAATCGGAAGGCCTTGGGCTGATGATTCCACCGGCTGCTGATATCATCATGTTCAAGCGGGACCTAACGATGGGGGGCTTGATGCCAGAAGATTCCGAGGAGTACCTTGTTCTGGGCGACGAGGAGCCCGAATCACCCTCAGATGTGGCGGAACAACCTTCCAAGACCCCATCCTTCCCTAAACTTGGCTCCCTCAGGCTGCCTCGAAGGTCGCGCTCGACATCGGGGGCCACGAGCGACCAGCCCGCAGACGAGCCACTGCCAGAGGCAACCCGGGAGATCCCGAACATCGGGCTGTCGTTGGATGGCGTGCACCAGTTCGACTGGGGGATCCAGGGAATGGACTGCCCGGACTGTGCGATGAAGGCGACCCGGGCCGTCAACCGGCTTCCGGGAGTCGAGTCATGCAAGATCTCTGTCGCAGACGGAACCGTGGAAATCTCCCAAGACATATCCAGAGGCAGTGTGTCAAGGGCCTCGTCGGTCTTGGGGAGCCTGGGGCACGCCCCCGACATCGGCTGGCTCCATGTCGTAGGGGCCGACCCAGAGCGACTGGCCTCCGAACAAGGAATCAGCACGAAACTGCTCAGAGAGTGGATACTTGGCGCCCCCGGCGTCCTGGACGTGCGACTCAACAAGGGAATGGTGGAGGTCCAGCGTCTGTGGTTGCGCAACGCCGAGCTCAGGGAGGCGTCCGAGAAGAAACTCGCTGGGATCCTAGGGCCCGGATTCAGGATGGCGCCTTATCGCGGGGCTAGGTTCCGCCAAGACCAGAAGCAGCTGCTCTCGGCAGTGCTGACGATACCGCTCATCATCATCGTAGCAGCAATCGAGGCGGTCGACAGCATTCCTCCGATAGTCGCATCTCTGGTTGCGCTGGTCGGAATAGCCTTCACCGGACTGCCTATGTTCCAAGCGGCCTTAGCCAGCCTGCAGAACCGTATCGTCGGATTCCAAGTCCTGACCACTCTTGCCGTAGTAGGGGCAGTGGCCTTGGGGGAGTGGGTCGAGGCCCTGATGGTAGTGGCGCTAGTCGCCTTCGCATCGCACTTGGAGAACAGAGCGCTAATCCGGGCTAGGGAGTCGATGCAAGGGGGCTTGGACCGACTTCCAAGAACCGCCCGCATCCATGTTCCTGAATCACCTACCCAAAGTGGCGAACGGGTCCTGAAGGTGATTCAGCCGGGGACCACGCTGGCACCTACGCACGACCCCGCTGACGACCTCGTCCCGGTCGAGGCGCTCGAGATCGGCGA
>JAYZLU010000147.1:0-2544 GCA_036153975.1 Thermoplasmatota archaeon
GCCTTCGATGTGGAGCAGGCGGACCTCAGCAGTCTTGGGGTTGAGCCGGTTGACCTCGGCGATGATTACGTCACCGATTTTCGGGGAGTTTACTGAGGGCCTACTGGGATCGACGGAAATTGTCCCGTTGCTCTGAACCAGCGTTCCCGTGACTACTGCGACAGCGCCAGATGTGTCGTTGTGGATTCCATCTCCGGGCTCCAAGCCATCGGGAATCTCGACGGATGAGCCTGGTGTGACGAAGTCTCCTGCAGCAGCGGTCATCGGCCCGCCGACCGGACAACCCCCTATGAACGGTCCGGCCGGATTGAGCCGTAGGCTCAGGGAGGGGCGAGTCGCCAGAAAGCAGCTCTAGTCCTTCCTCTCTTTCGACTGTGGTGCGAATACGCGGCCGGCAGGGCGAAGTCCGTCTCGCCGTACCTCTCGGCCGCCCAACCCGCTTCCTCGAACAGAGGTCGGATGTGAGTGGCGTCAGCACTGTGTAGCAGATGGGACGGAGCCTCTGCGGCTATCATAGCCTCAAGGAAGGGGCGATCCGCCCTAGGCGTCTGCCGGCCCCATGGTGGGTTGCTGATCACCAAGTCAGCGGGGCCGAGGTCAATCTGGTCCGAACCTAGAGTGGCACAGATCACTTCCACCGAGTCAGCGAACCCCATTGACTCGGCGTTCGATTTCGCGACGTCGCATGCCGCTTGGTCGGCCTCTACTAGAATCACCCGTCCAGAGCCCATCTCCAGAGAGCCCAGTCCAAGGACGCCGTTGCCCGCTCCGAGGTCTGCGACAGTGCACCCCTCGGTGAGGTCACCGAACGCGACGATGTCAACTAGCCAGCGAGCTGCCAAGTCGCCTTCGGTGGCATACTGCTCCAACTCGACAGAGTCGCTCGGATTCGGAGCGAGGCCGGACAGCAGCATAGCCAGCCTTCGAACCCTCATAGTCAGGGGATACCTAACACCTAAGAAAATATGTCCTACATTTCCAATGTCCCATTATCAATCCTGTAGAGTTCAAGTACTCCGAAGTCTGGTTCATTGACATGGCAGAACTGTCGGACCCTGTACTCATCACTATTGCAGTGCTGATTACTGTAGGCGTTGTATGGAAAATTATGTCCGAACGTGCCGCTAGGATGGTGGAAGAGGCCAGATCTGATAGCAAGGTCGAAGTCGCGGCTACTGAAGCTCGTTTGGTTGCTCTGACAGATGAGAAGGACTCAATGCAAAAGCAGATGCAAAATGCGTTCGAATTGGCTGCTGCCAAGGCTTTCAAAACGGCTGTGGATAGTGCGGATCAGGAGCAGGAATCATCATTTTCAGAAGCAACTAAGCAATTGTCTGAAAGCATGAATGAGTACATCAAGGCTATTCGGGACGCTGAAAAAGCAGATATCAAGCGAGCCGCTGAACTCAGCAAAGAGGTCACTAGTGTAAGCGAACTAGGAATGGCTCTCGCTGAGGAAACGCGTGAGCTATCTCTTGCCCTCAGGGCCGATTCTCAAGCCCAGGGTGCATGGGGCGAGGTGGTGGTCGAGAATCTACTACAAAGTATGGGTTTCATCGAGGGGAGGGACTATGTCAAGCAATTATCCGAGACAGGGGAGGACGGGAAGCGCAAGCGAACCGACTTCATCCTGAACCTCCCCGATAACCGCCAAGTTGTCATTGATTCCAAGGTATCTCTTACTGCCTACATTGAATATGTAAATGCGGAAGATGAGGCCTCCTCTTCCTCCGCAATGAAGGCCCATTGTGCATCAATCAAGAATCATGCCAAGAACCTAGCTTCCAAGAACTATGAGCATATGGAGAGCATCCACACCCTCGACTTTGTCCTCATGCTTGTCCCATTGGAGGGCGCGTTCATCGATGCAATGAGATCCGATCCTGGCCTATACGAGGATTTAGTCGGAGATCGTCGGGTCAAGGTAGTCAGCGGTTCTACGATTATGCTCGCCTTACTGCTCATCAAAGAACTGTGGAATCGCGAGAACCAGTCACGCAATCAGATTAAGTTGATGGAGAGAGGGGGCCTTCTCCACGATAAGGTCGTCACATTCCTTGAGTCGTTCACGACGATAGGTTTCGAACTCGGACAGGCGAAAGCGGCGTACGACGAAGCAGAAACTCAACTGACCAGCGGAACCGGGAATGTCATCAGGCAAACAGAGATGTTGAGAGTACTCGGTGCCAAGGTGAAAAAGGATCTTAGAAGCAAGAGTGGTGTCAGGAAACTGGCTGAGGAAGCAGAAGAGGAGTGATTTAGTCCTCCTTCTTCGCCAATCCATGGTCGACTGGTCCGCACAAGAGTACCACTCCGTGGTCCACCTACCCGAGGAGTACACCATTCTCGACTTGAGCGGTGGCACCTGGACTCCGCCGAAGACCGAATACAGCGTCGGCAAGTACGACGAGGTCAGGCCCAACCTGTACAACACCGAACTGTTCGGCGGGACTCGCCTGATTCACATGGGAATCGACATCGGCGGCCCTGTCGGGACCCCCTGCCTGGCTTTCGCCGACGGCGAGGTCTCCCATTTCGGATACA
>JAYZLU010000148.1:0-3288 GCA_036153975.1 Thermoplasmatota archaeon
CGCGGACCAAGATAACGGTCTTACCCATCGCCTCGCCGATGGACTTGGCTGCAGAGATGGTCTCATCGGAGACGCCTTCATGGCGCACCACCTCCAGAAGCTGCATCAATGGGACCGGGTTGAAGAAGTGCATGCCGATGACCCGATCCGTACAACCGGTGGCTGCAGCGATCTCGGAAATCGGCAGCCCTGACGTGTTAGTAGCGAGAATGGCATGACCGGGCGCTAGGCTCTCAAGCTCTCGGAACACCGACTGCTTGAGCTCAATCCGCTCGGGGATAGCCTCAACCACCAGATCGGCTCCGTCCACGGCATCTGCCAGGACACCCGTCGAACTCAGGTTGGCGGACCACTTGGCCTTCTGCTCGGCAGTGGTCTTGCCCCGCTCTATCCCACTGTCCCAGAACGCCTCGATTGCGTTCATCCCGCGCACGAGCGCCGCGGGAAACGCATCGAACAAGCGTGTCTGCCATCCTGTCTGGGCACAGACCTGCGCTATTCCCGCTCCCATCGTCCCGGCACCGACGACCGCCACAGTGCGAATCTCCATACCACCGCGAGCCGACGGACGGCAATAAGCCGTGCTCACGCCTCGCGTCCGTAGGCCGCGAGCGCGGCCTGGAACAGGCGCTGGCGGGGCACGTCGTGCTCTAGGAAGCAGGTGAAGGGAGCCACGTCCTTGAGCAGCTCGATTGCGGTGACGTAGGCCCCGTATACGAACGGGTCGGCATGCTCAGTGGCTGGAATCTCGATTCCAAGCTTCCCGAGTCCTTTCCGGCTGTCCTCGTCCCAGATTGAATAGGTGTGGTGGGTGAAGTGTAGGTAGGCCGAGAGCCTGCGGATGTCCGAGCGCGCCTTTTCAGTCAGACTCTCGATTAGGAGCGTGTCTGGGTAGCGAATGGCGTAGAGCGAGAGCAGCACCTCCCTCTGTGCCTCCTCGCGCCAGTCACGGCGCTCGAGACCCATCCACTCGTCAATCATGTCGAGCATCTGCGGGGTGTAGGGCCTACGGATGCGGTAGAGCAGCTCCTCGTAGGATACGGCGTCCTGCTCCTCCGAGTGATGGTGTTGGTGAAAGTACTCGGTCAGGCGATCGAAGAACGGCTTGCAACGCTCCTTGTCGAACGAGGTAAGAGCAACATGCTGCATGGAAGCCCCTCCTAGGGATTCAGTCTCCCTTCCACTCGCGGTACTGTATCCACTCCTGCTGCATGTACTCGTTGACGAGCTTCTCCTCCTCTTCCTCGCTCGGCAGGACCGAGGCGAGGTAGGCTTCGTACTCCCCCTGGTTGCCCTCGAAGGGCTCGCCCTCGACGGTGTACATTTTCCCAGCATACTTGCCGATACTCCTGCGGAACTTGTCAGAGGGGATGTAGAGCCCCGGCTCGCCCTCCTTGCGAACCTTGCTGATTCGCTTCATCTCGTCGCGCAACTCCTGTAAGTACAACTCTCGGCTAGCCTCGTTCAAGTGCTCCCGGTCTGCCTCCACGGCAGCCTCGCGCTCGTCGTATCGCCCCTTGATGCCGTAGACGTAGGCCCACTGGGCACTGGTCGAGTCGTCAGTGCCAAACAGATCGAGACCGGTGCTGGCCCACTTGTTGACGTATTTTTGTATCAGCGCACAGGGAATCACTCCCTGCTTCACCACCCTGCGCAGCCCGTTGGCCCCGGTGCCCAGGTGGAAGGACTCCTCCTTGAGCATCGGCCCCATGCTCGCTGCAAGAGGCTTGAACGAGGAAGTGCTCAGCATCTTCAGCTGGTACTTGCCGTCGCGGTCGATGAAGTGGGTGAACATGAAGAAGTCCAGCCAGTGGTCGATTGGCTCGTTGAACGAGCCGAGTATCCTAGTGCCATCCTGTGCATTGCGCTCCAGCAGCTTGGCTGCCTCGCGCACCCCTTGCTCTCCGAAGAAGGCGCACAACAAGTAGGCCATCTGCCAGCCGTGGCGCTGTTCCTCGCACATGATTCGGAGGGCTGACTTACGATCGTACTCAGTGGGTGCGGACGCAAGGAGGTGGTACTGCTGCTCGACGCTAGCGAACTCGGTATCACCCTGGACGTTGACCATGCTGACAATGGCGTCGCGGATGTTCTGCTGGGGAATCTGCATCCGCCGCTCCCACTTCGGCATCCCCGAGAAGTCGCCGAACTCAATCTCGCCTCCGGCGGTGTCCCAGTCGAACTTGATGTCGAAGCGGTAGTCACCCAGCCAAGAGGGGTCGAAGCCAATCCGAGTCTGCCACTCGTTGAACTCCTGAATCCACGCCTCGAAGTTGGTGGGATAACTCTCCACTACCTCGGTCTCTGTCATTGTGACGGGCAATGGGGGGCGGTATATCAGAGGTTGCGTCGGCGCTTCGCACTCACAGAGTGCGTACCCACTCACTCGCCCTTGAAGCGAGGTGTCTTCTTCTCGACGTAGGCAGCTATGCCTTCCTTGGCATCCGAGCTCTGAAACAGGTCCGACTGTAGCTCACGCTCCAACGCAAGGTGGTACTCGAGCGGGATTTCCATGCCACTCTGGACACTGCGCTTGATGTTCCCAATCGCCTTGCTGGCTGCCATTGGGAGGGTGAACTGACCGGCATAGTCAATGACGTCCTGTTGGAACTCCCCGAGGCTACCATCCCAGATGTCGTGGACTAGGGATATGTCCTTGGCCTCCTCATACGAGAACTTCCTGCCAGTCACCATGATCTCCATCGCCTTCGCCTTGCCGACGAGGCGAGAGAGCCTAGCGGTGCCACCGGTCCCGGCGAGCACGCCCAGGGACACCTCTGGCAGGCCGACTTGCCCCGAGTCCTTGCGGGCGATGCGGATGTCGGCGGACATCGCAATCTCGAGCCCACCGCCGACTGCGTGGCCGTTGAGGGCCGCTATGACTAGCTTGGGGGTCTGCTCTAGCCTGCTGAGGGTCTCGTTGGCGTGAAGGCAGAAGAAGTACTTGAAGCCGGGAGTCACTGAGTCGAGCATGCTAATGCTCGCACCCGCGGAGAAGAACTTCTCGCCGTGCCCGGTGAGGACGATCACAGTGACATCGTCGTCGAAGCGAGCGCGCAGCACGGCCTCGTCGATGTCCCGCATCATAGCATGGGTGTATGTGTTTACCGAGGTCTTTCCCTCTGTCCAAGGCTCGCCGGACGAGTCAGAGGACAGCTCGATGACGGCGATGCCGTTGTCGGTGACCCCGTAGTTCACCAGGTTGTTCTGCATCGGCTCCAGCTCAGGCCACGATGTCATGGAGATTCCACCGAGGGACGCCATATCAACCAAACGGAGCCTCGATGC
>JAYZLU010000149.1:0-2914 GCA_036153975.1 Thermoplasmatota archaeon
CTATTGTCCCGGATTTGCTGGCCAAGGACGACCTTCACGACGAACGCAAGGCGTTTCGCTCGCGCCTCAAGGAGTCAGAGGTGCGCCTGCTGGAGCTCCAATCTAGGAATCCCGGTATGCAGCAGCCTGCCTCGCTGCTCAAGTCCGCCCGCGAGGAGGGTTGGGACGACCCTGAGAGGGGTATGCTGATGCTCGCAGAGGCAGAGCGCGAGGCAGCACGCATCCTCGCCCTGAGCGAGGATCTCGGAGCGATCCGTGACGACGCCAAGGAGGCTATCGAGCGTGCGGAACGCGTGTCCGATGTCCCAGAGGGACCCAGGCGATTCTACGACCTCGCAGCTAGGGAAGCAGAGCACGGCTCGCTGCGTGAGGCCGAGCAGCTCTTGCGCACGGCCAAGGCTAGGGCGAATAAGATTGAGGAGCACTGGCGCGCCGCGACCGATGCCATCACCGAGGCCGAGGCGGCAATTGGCAGCGAGAGCGGGCACATGGTAGAGAGCGTGCGCGCCATCCTTAGTGCGGCCAAGGAGGCCATGGACAACGAGGAGCCCGAGGAGGCGCTCGCCATCGTGTCCTCGATTGCGGCCCACATGGATAGCATAGGGGGCATTCACGACGAGGCAACGAAGGCGCTTGACGATGCCGAGCACGCTATGGCTGCAGCAGAGGGCGACCTTCCAGTCAAGAGCGCCAAGCGGCTTGCCGAGGCCAAGCAGGCCATGGAAGCAGGCAACGCGGCCTTGGCAAAGGGACTTGCAGACAGTATCTCGAGGGAGATTAGGCTGATTTCCGATGCCATGAAGGAGACCCAGAGGGCGCTTCGGCAGAGGAAGCAGATCGAAGGTAGGTTTCCCGAAGGCGAGGCGAGGTCAGCATGGGACGAAAGACTCGATTTTGCTGCATCGTTGGCCGATGGGAGGAAATGGGTTGAGGCCGCCGAGTCCATGAGTCACTTGACTTCAGACCTTGAGGCGTTTGAATCTGAGCGCAACGAGACCAAGAATCTGCTCGACTTCCTTCAGGAGGATTGGCTGACGCTGAGGAAACGGCTTGACTCTTCGGGCATCGGCCCTGGTGACAGTGGCAGGATGAAGGCCGAGAAGGCCGTCGCCGATGCCGAACAGGCCCTGGAGAGGGCGGAGTTGCAGACCTGCCTCGAGGCTTTGGGAGTGGCCGATGCGGCCATCGAGTCACTAAGGCGAAGGGCATAGGTGGACAGATGCGAATCGAGGCAGTGGCACTGACGATCAGCTTGGCAATTCTCCTGTCTACTATGGCAGGCTGCATCGGCATATCTGACGACGACGATGACGGCATTTCGAACGCAGACGACAACTGCTTGGGGGTCCCAAACCCCAATCAGGCCGATACTGACACCGACGGACTTGGGGACGCCTGCGATGATGACGACGACGGTGACGGTGTCGCCGACTCGGATGATGCTCTTCCCCTTGACCCTGGGGAAGCTACCGACATGGACGGTGACGGTAAGGGAGACAACTCGGACGGCGACGTCGATGGCGACGGAATCGGTAACGGCAAGGATGCCTTCCCGACCGACCCAAACGAGAGTGCGGACACTGACGGCGATGGCACTGGGGACAACGCCGATGACGACGATGACGACGACGGCATCGCCGATGCTTCAGATCCTTTCCGCCTTACCCCGGCAGCACCCCTAGACTCGCCTGGACCGTTCAAAGTGGGGACCGACGACTTCACCTTCACAGGAAGCACAGGCATCGAGATAACGGTTCAAGCCTGGTTCCCCACTGCCGATCTCGAGGGAGAGGCGGTAATCTATGACAACATATACCCTGGAGGGGCGTGGGACGGTGCTACCCCTGATTGCTCGCAGACTCACCCAGTGGCATTATACAGTCACGGAACTGGGTATGGACTCAGGTGGATGTCCGCCTTCATGACCGAGAGGCTAGCAAGCCACGGATTCCTTGTCATCGCCCCCGATCACGTGGACGACACGCTCTTCGACTCAGACAACGCTAAGTTGCATCAGACCCTTCTCAGACGACCTGTCGATCTCTCTGACACTTTCGACTGGATGGTGGGAAAATCCGAGGGAGAGAGAGAATTCCAGGGTTGCATTGACCCTAGTGCAGGCTATGCCGTCATGGGCCACTCCGGAGGGGGATACACGGCTCTGACTGCCTCCGGAGCAACCATTTCCATCGATGACCTCGAGGCAGACTGCGGAGCTGGCATCGATTTCTACTGCTCAATGCGTGACACTTGGATGGAGTCTCACCCGGGTACGGATACCATCGATCTCAGTGACGACAGAATATGGGCTACAGTCGCTCTCGCTCCGTGGGACGCATTCGTCTTGGGAACCGGACTAAGAATGGTCCAAACCCCCACGCTGGTCCTAACAGGTGATGCCGATGCTACGACTAACCTGTCAATGGTTATGGCCATCGTAGGGAACCTCGAAGACCCATCTGCCCTATTCGGGGTGTTGAAGAACGCCGGACACTACCACTTCTCACCTATCGGATGCGACGCTTATGGCTGCGATGGCCTGCTTAATCTCAGCATCTCCAAGGAGCTTACGAACGAGGCAGTCACGCTCTTCCTAGCCCAGCAACTCCAGTGGCCCGGTTCCAGCGATATCGAGATGCCCGATTCGGAACATCTGGAATGGCAGTGATGGGCCACCGTCGCGCTCAATTACCCGCATGCATTCGCTATGCCCCGGCGGATATGGTCTAGGGGCTATGACTGCAGGTTCCCAACCTGCCAACGCGGGTTCGATTCCCGCTATCCGCACCATTAACGCAGTCTATCGAAGTACGTGATGCAGGCAATACTCATTCAGCCAATTTGCTTATATCGCAAATGCCGATGATAATCGTTTCATGGACCAAACACTGGACCTGCAGGTTGCCGCGCTGAT
>JAYZLU010000150.1:0-4483 GCA_036153975.1 Thermoplasmatota archaeon
TATCCTCTCATGGTGATGTCAGGTCCCTTGGACCACGCGTAGTAGTCGTCTGGCTCTCCGAAGGTTGCGTTCGAGTCGGTGGAGCTCGCGCTAGCCCAAGCCGTGTAGTCAGCGAAGTTGTCGGGCCTTGCGTGGGTGAAGGAGAGTTCGCTGTCTGCGACCATTCCGACGGTGTAATCTGCCTGATCATTGGAGAATCCGGTAGTGCTGCTAATCACCCATTCACTCTGCTCTTCGAACTTCCCTGCAGCGAGCAGTTCCACTGGCTCGGCCGAGATTACCGTATCAGCCAGTCCGATTGGTGAGACTGAGGCTAGCATTAGCACTGAGAGCAGCACAGCGGACATCCTTCGAGTCTCTAGCACGAGTCTCAACGGCCCCGCGCCGCGCTTCAAGGCGTTGGTGGATGGTGCGTCGTGCGGATGCTTGCATAACGGTTGATATACGGGCCGATGCACGCTCGGGGCACGCTTGGCTGTGATGGTGTAGCGGTTAGCACGGTGGGTTGTGGTCCCGCCGGCCCGGGTTCAAGTCCCGGTCACGGCCCCATTGTTGCCTAGTTGCCGTTCAGGGCGTCGTCGCTGATCTTGTGACCCATTTTCTCCACCTTGGTGGCCAGGTACTCCATGTTGTCGTTGCCCACGCCGACCACCAGAGGCATCCGTTCGACGACGTTTACTCTGTGTTCCGTCAACTGCTTGATCTTGTCCGGGTTGTTGGTAAGCAGGCAGACCCTGTCGATGCCGACAGCTTCGAGCATCTCAGATGCAATCTTGTAGTCCCTCGCATCAACAGGGTGTCCCAGAATTAAGTTGGCCTCAATGGTGTCAGCCCCCATGTCCTGCAGATTGTAAGCCTGTATCTTAGCGTGAAGACCAATCCCCCTCCCTTCCTGACGGAGGTAGACCAGACAGCCCCAACCCACTTCCTGGATCTGGTGTAGGGCAGAGTCCAACTGCGCCCCGCAGTCGCATCTCAGGCTACCGAAGGCATCCCCCGTCAGGCACTCGGAGTGAACTCTGACCAGAACAGGGTCTGGGCCGCTCATGTCCCCCAGCACTAGGGCAACGTGGTCGAGACCAGTCTCGTCCTCGTGGAAGACTCTGATTCTGAAGTCGCCGTGCTCGGTTGGCAGCCGGGCGTCTGCAGGGATCTCGCCGATCTCGTAGAGATTATGCACGCTCACAGGCATCCCCACAGGCAAGGCCCCTTTGAATACTACAGGCCTGCAACTACGTTGCTAATCACGAAGGTGTACTCGCCCGACCTCTCCGTGACCCTCTCTAGGGTAATCCCCATCCTGTCGCACAAGGCTGGGATGTCGTGTAGGGTCTCGGGATCGTCGCACACCACCTCTAGAACAGCCCCCCCATCGCTCGCCTCGAGCGCTCGCCGGGTCTCGTGGACAGGAATCGGGCATAGGAACCCCAGCAGGTCGAGACGTCTCGCCGCTGGTCGGCTCATGCTCGCTGCATGGAGCTTACCGCTTCAATGCTCACTCGTGGGTACGCATGTAGTGAACGGCGGTCGACTCCTCGCGGCTCAAGCCAGGAACCCGCTTCATATCGTGCGCGTTGGTCCAGCGCTCTTCGAACACCCCCGACTCCCAGTCGTCCATGAACATGGGTCGGATGTAGGAAGAGCGGCACACAGCGCGGGTGTTGCCAAGGTCACCAGCCACCGTGTCGATTACCGCCAGCATCGTCGCCTGCCGTTCCTTGTCCGTCTTTCCAGGAACCTTGCTGTTTCCAGCTAACTTGGATAGCCCCTCCGTCCGCTTTAGGTCCGTACCACGCCAGATGATAATCGGTTGGTTCTCTGTGCCTTCCACCCCCTCCATCGCCTTCTCTAGCAGTTTGGGAATCTCTGCAACCTCGGATTCATCGGACTCTGCCACCAGAGCCAGCCTAGCGGCGGTCTTCCACGAGGCCGCCCAGGTTCGAAAGTCCTTGGCCGTGTAGCGCAAGCCGTCTAGCGCTTCCTCGATGTATTTGTTTATGTGATCGGCCTTGATGTCAAAGTCATTGCCGCCTTTGTCCTCATACCTGAATAGATCCTGCTTCTTGTCCTTGCCCCCGACCTTTCCGGAGGCCTCGATCATGCTCGCGAGGTCATCGTCCTCGATTAGCAGACGCCAGTGCTTGCCCGACTTCCCAGTGAAGTCGAGCACGGCGTCTATCTTGCCCTCGGCCTTCTTGCCCTTGATGAACTTCACATGCCCCTCCTGAAGGGTAGTCAGGCCGTACGATTCGTTCTCCTTGGCGTACTGGTCCGACCCTACACGGATGTGGAACACGTCCATGAGCCTGATTACTAAGGCCACGGACTTTTCGAGGGGCATCCCTTTCAAGGTCAGGTCGCCCTCGACTCGGTCTCGCAACGCGGGTAGCGCCAGTGCGAACTCATCGACGTTGGCGTACTTCAGGTCCGCCTTGATTGCGTTCCAGTCTGGGTGGTAGCGGTACTGCAGTCGCCCCTTCCCGTCCTTGCCTGTGGCTTGGATGTGGCCCTTCTCATCGGCGCAGTACCAGACATCTGTCCATGCCGGAGGGACGACGAGGGCGTTGAGATCGGCAATCCTAGCATCGTCATTCAGTGGCTTGCTGTCGGGAAGGTGGTAGTCCCACCTGATGGTAGTTGATCCGCCCTCTATCTCGGGAGGGACCTCGACCTTGGTCCGCCCAATTCCCGGCTTGGTTCGATCGCTGATGTTCAGTCCCGCTAGCTTAGCAGCAGTCGCGGAGTCAGTCTTCATGGCGCTGATGTCGGACATGCGGCTTGAAGAGGTTTCGTAGATTTTCCGATTACTCGGAGAATTGTGCTAGTAGGCTCTCGAGGGCGCGTATGTCGTTCTCCACGATTTCACGCTCAGCACGCTTCATGTCGCCCGCGGAGAGCCTTTCCTGGAGAGTCTCTAACTCCTCCCTTGCCGTGTCCCTCTCCTCCTCCATCTCGTCCTCCTCGCGCAGCATCTTGATCCTCGCTACGTGCTGACGGGTGGACTTGCGCCGGCGTAACTGCTCACCACGCTCACCCTCGGGGTATGGGGAGGGCTTGGCAGGCAGCTCGACTTGAACTGGATAGGGGATGCTGATCCCCTCTCGCTTGAAGCTCCTGTCAATCTCGCGAAGCAGCCAGTCGGTCGCGAGGAACTCCTCGACGTATTCTATCCAAGCATAGAGCCTGTAGACCTTGGAGAAGTCCCCCAACTCCCTTAGCAGAACCCTCGGGGCAGGGTCGTCCTCTACTTGGGGGCACTTCTTAGCGACCTCCAGGATGACTTGTTTGACGTGGGCGGAGTTCTCCTCGTAGTCGACGCCAATTTCTAGATGGAGCAGCACTCTGGTGGCAACTCCATCGCCCCCTCCCCTTGCGAAGTTGGTAATGGTTGAGTCGACGAGTCGGTTGTTTGGTATAATGACGAGTTGTTCGTTGAGAGTCAGGATCTTTGTTGAGAGGATCCCTACCGACATCACGGTGCCCGTAACGTCGGCTACCTCGATGCGGTCCCCTATCTCGAACGGCTGGTCGATTGCAAGCATGAACGAGTTGATCATGTTACCGAGCGTCTGTTGGACGGCCAGTCCGATGATCAGGGAGAAGACAGCGAGTGATGCGAGCAGCCCAAAGAGTTCGATGCCGACCTCGTTGAAGGCGAGGTACAGGCCGAGGAACCAGACCAGTCCCCGTGAAGCGATGACGACGAGTGGGTTGCCGCCGGTGACGGTGACCGTCTTGTTTGTGTTGTAGCGTTCCATAGCAGCGGGAACAATGTGCTTGATTGCGACGCTGATGATAGATGCCGAGAGGACTATGTATATCCCCGAGAAGTACGGGGAGATTGCAGCGTAGATCTCGTCTTTCCTTCCGAGCGTCCACATCATCGTCACTTCGACTCCGGCCACTAGGACGAACACGTACAGCCTGTTGGCGATTGGATCGAGTACCTCGTTGTCCCACTCTACCTCCGTGCGCCTGACAATCCTCCACGCTATCTTGAGGAGCACGTACCGGGTGAACAGCAGGCCGAATAGAGTCAACCCCAGGGACACGCCCACCTGGGCGATGACCCCCATCTCCTCGATTTGCTCGAACAGTTCCAAGAGGGGCGCTATTGTCTCGGTCATCTGGTCAGCCATGCGTTACCCCCCGTCTCGTGACAAACGCTCCTTTCAAATGGTTTCGTATCATTCAGCCCAGTCTCCTTCAGAGGTTGTCGAGAATATCCCCACCCTCCTCATCGAGCCTCTTGCGCTCCTCGGCCTTCTTGCGGAGGAGCTCCTTGGCTTCCGTCTTCTTCGCCACCGCCTCGCGCTCGATCTCGGCGGCCTTCTCCTCGGCCTCCTTACTAGCCCCCTCCTCGAGCCTCTTGCGATCCTCGGCCTTCTTGCGGAGGAGCTCCTTGGCTTCCGCGTCCTTCTCCGCCGCCTCGCGCTCGATCTCGGCGGCCTTCTCCTCGGCCTCCTTACTAGCCTCCTCCTCG
>JAYZLU010000151.1:0-3611 GCA_036153975.1 Thermoplasmatota archaeon
AATGCTTGCAGGGCCCCGTTTGTTGGTTTGAAGGCGACTCTACTTCTCCGCTTCTCCTTGCAAACCATCACGCCTTACCCCACGGCCAGCCTTCTTTTGATGACGATACCGTTGTCGGCGACCATAATGATCTCGACGGTTGGGACTGGTGGGACGTAAACCCGGTTGACGTTCTCTGCCGCCTCCGTCATGAGCTCAATCTCCATCTGCCTCCGCTTCCGTTTCCTCTTCACCCTTCGTGATCTCATTCGCCAAGCGAAGAACAGGAGGATGGCACCGATGTAATAGATCACCTGCTGGATGATCCAGTTCCACCCAACCATGGGGTTGAACGAAAGCACATCGTCCCCAACCTGAGCCCCCGGCATCAGCTTGTACACGATGACTTGTCGACTAGCAATCCCCTTGCCAGCAGTATCATCTTCTATGTATTGGGTTATCTGACCTCCCTCTGAGGTGATGTTCTGAAGAACGATTCCCAAGGGCAACCTCAGCTTGACCTCCCCCGTCAAAGAGAGCCCCCATTCCTCGTTCAGCGTCGTATTGAACCCACCAGTCGGCACTTCTACGTGCGGGGCGGTGACGCCATCCGCGCCCACCAGGCTCGACGCCAGAGCACCTGTTAGTCCATCCATCGCACCAATCATGGGATTAAGGAAAGGAGCGATTAGCGCGTTACTGGCATCCACACCGAGCTTCAGCGAGACGCTTTCGTCACCTCTCAACTTTGCCAACAACTCTCCCCATGTGTTATCCAGACCCGCGGCAATCCTGACCCTTGGGACGGATATAGAGAGGGTGATTCCCTCCTCATCGCTAACTTCGTTGCTCGTGCTGTTCAGGCCAGACAGTTCAGCTTCGACTCTAAAGGCAGACAGGTCGGCCTTCCCAATAGTGACCCCGAGTAGACTAGCACTTGAATTATCATCAGACTGTATTGAGTATGCCCAGTCCCTAATCAGGGCGGTGAGATCTTCTCCGAGACTCAGTGAGAATTCCTCTAGCCCACTCGTGCTGATTTCGATTTTCTGGTCGCAGTATCGCATACCAGTGTCGCATAACTGGAACTCTTTCTCAATCGGGGCCTCACCCCTCTCACCGATTTCTGATATCAGCCTGATGAGGTCTGAAGGCAGCACCTCCAGCGAGATGTTGGTACTGTCCGAATTTAGCCAGTCCAAGGCAGAGGGGGGGAGGACAATCCTGTGGACTGACATGTTGATGGTCAGAGCGAACTCCATTGTGATGCCCTTGCTTAGCAGCAGGTTCGTAGCGCTGAACTCGGTGATGTCCAAGTCAACGGTGGTCCTAGCGCAAGTCTTCATCACCGAGGTGCAGAACGAGTCCTGACTGTTGTCGCTGCAGGCGGGGCCGTCGTCCGAGCAGAGGGGGTGCTCCCAGTCGAAAGATTCCGAACCCGTCAGGCTGACATCCCCAACGTGGTTTCCCGACATACGATATCCAAGCACGATGCTGGATTCGCCGTCCAGGGTGCTGGCCCAAGTCGGTAGTCGAATCTCGAAGGTGAGGTCGGCAGAGAGACCAGCTGGCAGCATGCCACCGATGAAGCCCTCCATGACATCGTCACTAAGCACTGTGGAGAACTCGATGCCCGAGTTCAGGAGCTTACTGAGATCGTCCCCGGTGACATCGTTGATGAATCCAACATCCTCCCCGAGGTTCCCTCCGAACAGCTCTGCGAGGCTTAAGGGGAAAGTGTGGCTGGTGGATTGCAGGTAGACTGGATAGCTGCCGTCCATCGCCACCGCACCTTCGGTGCAGAATTTCACACCCTTCAGGCAGGGAGAGACGTGGGTGTAGTTCAGGCCCCCAGTGGAAAGGGGACTCTGTGCAACTGAGACCCACTGGAAGGACCCCATAGTGATTGACAGCCCAGGGCTGGAGCTCGCCAGAGCGTCGCCTATTCCTCCTATGGGCATCGCTTCGGCTAGGTCAGCGATGTCGAGCAGCCCGGTGTGGTAGGCCATTCGAATGCCATCGGACGTGATGACGGGGATGTCAGCGACTTGGGGGCTCATCAGGCTGATTCCCCATTCACTCATCGTTCCTGCCTGTACCTGGTAGATACCAGCGGTCACTTCAATGGAGGCGCTTTCCTCGTCGGTCATGTCCAAAACCACGCTGAGGTCCAGACTCCTCTCTTCCGAGTCTATGTCCACAGTGCTGGTGAAGGCAGTCTCACGAAAAGCCATCATCATCACAAGGTTTCCCGTTAGGGAACTGGTCCCGCCCCCGGCTGGGTTCAGGTTGTCAATGACCCAAAGACCGGAGTGGTAGGGGTCACTAGCGTTGTGAAAGACCCTCTGGGCGTATGTCCCCTGAACCTCGGCGATGGTTGCATATGAGGGAGGCTGAATCGCGTACGTTCCCTTGAAACCCGGTTCGGCTGATACGGAGAAGCTGGTGGTGACTCTCGCCCCCATGACCAGCATGGCCTCGTAAGCACTCTCGAGGTTTGTGGCACTGACCCCGGCCAGGGTGTTGCCGTAGGTGGATATGGGCAGAGTGATGGTGACGTTAGTGTGGATGCAGAGGGGCGGATCGAAGGAGTTTCCGTTCTGCGAATCGTTGTGATTGATTGTGCAGTCGACGTTCGTGCTGCCCCCGAACCCATCAGGCAGCGTGACTCGATCTGTCCAGTCCGTCACCGGCGTCGTCGCCGTTCCCCAAGAGGTCAGAAGGGACGAGACGCTGCCGTCTATCTCCCCCAACAGGGCCTCCTCTACTGTCGGTGACCCCGGGTCGGTCGGGTCTGTGTTGTTGTCTAGGGAAGCCCTCAGCACATCGGCGGGGAGCCCGTCGTCAGCACCTATGTTGTCGAGGAGGAGGGCGGTGGTCATAGATGAGGAGGAGAACATTCCGAGAGCGCCCTTGCCCCATTCCCTGATTGCCCACGACGCTTCGAACTGCAACGTGGTTGTGCTTGTCATGTTGAAGTAGTACATGCCCTCGACCCACGAGTCGCCGCTGGTGCCGTCATCAGCGTCGGATCGGTCATCGCACAGCCCCCCTAGTCCGAGAGGGCTGCTGCACAGAGTCATGTCGTCGAACTCGTTGGCGTCGGCAGCTGCCAGTGGAGCGACCGTCTGGAGGAAGAAGAAGAGAGTCATGAGGAGTGGTAAGAAAACCCTCGTGGAACTAGGGGAATCCTTAGCGTACCGCTCAGCCATTGTTCAATGACTCTAAGAGTCATTGTTATAGAATTCGGTTTCGAGCCTCAGGAAACTCGTCGAGGCGACTAGGATTCGTTGCCGCCTTCTGGGCATTCCTATTCAGCCAAATCCACCACCGAAGGAAGAATGCAGGCCATCCTCCTCCTCGTCCAAAACGACAGTTGTTGGGGCCTCTTCCTCAGCGGCTTCTCCCGTGGCGCTCTGGGCGATGCCGGTCTGAGGGGGCTGCTGAGTCGCTCCGGGCTGCTGCACTATCACCTTGCCATCCTCGCCGTACGTGATGGTGGTTGCAGGCTGGTCGTCGTCCTTCACGACGAGGGCCAGAATCAGGCCAAAGGCCATGATGACTATTCCGCAGCACAGGCAGCTACCTCCCCCTATCCCAGCACCTAAACTTGCAAAGAAACTCCCGAGGGC
>JAYZLU010000152.1:0-3290 GCA_036153975.1 Thermoplasmatota archaeon
AGCTTGGCGCCCGGGGCAATCGTCACGTCTCCTGTCAGAGTGTGCGTTCCAGCCCAAGTCTCGGTACCCGTGATGGTACCGGAGGTGGTCTCGTTGGACGCGCTTACCGGATGGGCTGGTAGCGTTAGTGAGAGCAGGACACTCGTCAAAAAGAGCGCAGCGAGAGCAATGGAGTCGGCCTTTCCACTCCGCACCATGGCTCCGGACTCCATCAGGGCGATTTAACCGTAGGGTAGTATCGAGCCACTGGTGGCTCAAATAGGATTGAACTCTAGTGCCACTTGGTCGGACCACGCCTTCGCATCTAGTATGCCATAACCAACCTTAGAATCATGAGAACCCTGTTGCGAAGGAGTCTTTTGTGCTGACTTGGCCAACGCGACCTTGACCAGTGCCATCTCTTCGGGGTCAATCTTGTCGTTCTGCCCGGCTATCGACTGGCCGTGTTCCTCCAAGATGAGTGCCAGAGCACCGGTGACCAAGACAGTGGAATCGCTGGTCCCTGTCGAGTAAGCGTAAGGGGGATCATTGCGGCTGGAAGTGCAAGACCAGATAAGCACGCCGGGAGCTGAAATCTCAGGCTTCTGATTTGGAAAAGTCCTCTCCTCGCCAGTGTATGGGTCTGTAGGAGCGCCGGTGGCGCTATCCTTCCAAGCAGCCCCATCCCAGCCATGTGCTCCAACAGCGATGACTCGCTCGATGCTTGCGGGAGTCGAGACGTCTGAGTCGTTTGTGAACGAGTTGCTGTTCCCTGCGGCTGCGATGACAAAGATTCCCGCGTCTAGGGCCTCCATAACGGCCTCTACGGTCTCCGATTCGGCCCCCATTCCCGAACCCGGCTCGCTGCCTAGGCTCAGTGAGATGATGTCAGCGTGCTGAGAGATTCGGCACCAACGGATTGCCTGCGACACCATTCGCTCGTCTGTCGACACCCCCGTGGGCCCTAGAGCGATTGCGATGGAGAGGGAGACCTCAGGAGCGGCGCCCAAATAGGTGCCGTTGGCAACGAGGAGGCCAGCCATCAGCGTACCGTGGCTCTCATACCCAATGTCCCTAATGCTATCATGCTCGTCGCTGTATAGGTCCCTGAATCCTGCTAAGTCGACGCCGGAGAAGTCAGGGTGCGAGAGGTCGATTCCTGTGTCCACCATGCACACACTGACGCCGCTCCCCAATCTGCCCGAACTCTGCAGTTCCCTAATCCCAGTGTCCTCGTAGGCCCATTCCGAGTCAGGGAGAACGTGTCCCAAGAAAGGTGCAATGAGATTCCACGACAACAACAGCAAAACGATGGTTACGGAGAATCCGATTGCCCCCCACGGCCAGAGCGCCTTCATTATCGGGCCAGCGGGCCAACGCATCTCTATCGCCTCCTCGTCCGAGACGCCATAGGCCTCCCCTGGATATCCCGGGGCATCGCTGTCGACAGTGGTAAGCAGGCTTGGCTCATCCGGTTCTGGCATCAGATCTAGGTGCTCTATCCCCTGCATCACTGACCCTCGTGTTGCTGAGAGTCGTATCCCATATCACTCTGTTCAGAAGGGGGCTCTCGGCCTTCTTCCGGTCCGGCGGGTCAGAGACCATAGTGCGAGTGCGAGCATGAGCAACAACAGGTAGGTAATCCACCCGAGCACGCCTTCCTCGGGCTCGGACCATAGTTGCGCCTCCGTAACGCAGACTGAGCCTCCTTCCGCTTCCTCTGTGCCGCATGCCACCAAATCGTCTTCGTCATTAAATCCAAGGGGAATAATCTCGAAGAGTATGTAGTACTTGTTCGGAGTGGTGAAGTTACTGAAGTCCATCGGGAGGTAGAATGCCGAACTGCCCTGCGCAGGGATGTCGCTCACTGCAGTCGAATTCACCCCCGCGGTCGACTTGCATTTGATGTCGACACACAACGTCGCCCTCAAAGTGACGCCCTCTGCGGGGACATGCGCCTCATTTACCACTTCCACTACGTAAATGGACTTCTGGCCCACGGCAGGGTTCCCTCCGCCCTGAAGTTGGATTGTGCTTCCGTGAATCGAGAGAGCCGGAGAATCCCTGAGGAGTGATATTTGGTAGGTGTAGGAGTTGTTGTCGGTGTCCGACACAGTGAAGTCGATCGTGTACTCAAGGAGCTGTTCTTCCTCCACGCCAGTGTAAGAGAGGGCCAAGGTCGTAATGCCCTCCGAGAACGGTGAGATGGGCTGTCCCTGAGGCCCTCCCGCATCCCAGTTTTCTGGGGATTGATAGTCGAAACTCAGGAATTCGTCACTGTTTCCTAGGTTCTGGAAGGGTATGTGGACTTCCAGGTGTTTTTCATCTGGACTGAAGTAGACGGTGTCGGCGAAATCCCCGGTTAAATCAAATCCGGAGAATTTGGGGACCGTCACGGCTAGACTGTGATCGGTGGAATATCCCCCGGCAGTCGAGAACTTTACCAGTATGGTGTGGCCTATTTCGAAATGGTGGGCTTGGCTCCTGTTCGCTGGAGTCACCCTTACTCTGAAGTTGTCTATCACCTCAGCGGTATCGAGGCCCATCTCGAACGATACCGTACTGTTCCAACCCCCAGATCCGTTCTCGAACTCCACAAGCCATAGATTGCCATCGGTTCCCGGGACGGTTCCAACTATGTCATACGTGTCGAGGGGATTGTGCCCCGAGTAGTCGATGCGCAATGTGAACTCGACGGGAGAATAGTCGCAGTCAGCCTCGGCTTCGCAGCCAGGGTCTAGTTCCAAGTTGACGGTGCTCTCTCCGACGGTGGAGACCCCTAGGTCCTGATTCGGAACCAGTTCTAGGTTCAATGTCTTGAAGGGACTGTCCTGACCGGCCCTAATTGTGACGCCCTGACCGCCCGAGTATGACATGTTCCTGCCTCGTTGCTCTACCTCGAAGTCGCTAGATGCGTCTATTCGTCCGGTGGGCAGCAGCATCTCGAGGGTGCTATCCTCACCCAATTGCTCGGACCATGACATCCCCATGCCGATCGAAATCACTAGATCGTAGTCATCGATCTCCGATAGGGATAACGGTGCCCCGTCGTAGTCCAGCCACTCGGTGTCTAGGAATAGCTTGCCACCGATGGAAAGTTCCGAATCTACGGCACCCCCCTCGACATCGGCGTCTAGCAGATCCACAGCGACTAGGTATGGGCCCTCCTCCGAGGAATCGACATAGACATAGACGATCCACCTTCCCGGCTCCACTGAAGCGGTCCACTCGCCTGTCCACCCATCCGATTCGTTCCCAACCTTATCTGGAACAACCCTGTCCCTAGCGATTCCGTGTGCGGGAATCAGCAC
>JAYZLU010000153.1:0-2867 GCA_036153975.1 Thermoplasmatota archaeon
GCCGTCGCCGTCGGAGTCCGAGGCGGCCCCGTCATTGGGGTCGTTCGGGAACGGGTCGTCCGCGTCGTCGGTGCCGTCTCCATCGGTGTCAGCCGAGTTGGGGTTGGTTCCAGTCTCGTACTCCTCCGCATTGGTCAGGCCGTCGCCGTCGGGGTCGCCGCTGGCATCGCTAGCCGAGTTTGGATTGAGGCCGTAGTTGACCTCCCACCCGTCTGGCATGCCATCGTTGTCGGTGTCAGGGTTGTTCATGTCAGTTCCAGCGTCTTGCTCCTCGGCGTTGGTGAGACCATCGCCGTCCCAGTCGGCCCCGCCGTCAGACGGGTCTAGGGGGTCGGAACCATCGGCGCTAACGCCGGTGGATCCCGCCATAAGCACGAGGAGAAGCGCTATCAGCACACTCGTATTCTTTGTTCTCTGCATTTTCGTTTTCACTTCCAAATTAGGTATAGGGAACCCGCTGTTCCCTCTGTCCGGGCGTGGCTCGCGCTGATTGGTGCGCGAAGTCCTCGATTCGGGAGGTCTGGATGGTTGCTGGGAGCGAGCCTGCGCAACGGTTCGTCGGCTGTCGCAACGCTGCACTGAGCGTCATTCCGGCCGTTTCCGAACTCGTCCTTACTTGTCCTGGCTCCTCCTCTTTTGTCCATCCAATCTCACGGGCTTTCACAGGGAACCCACTGTTCCCTCTGACTCCGGAGAGCAATAGGCCGTATTTCAAGCATTCCCGTGGGTGACTCAAGGCGTCAATCGGGATAGCTCGGCGTTGAATCTCGCGCTCCGCAGGAAGTGGAGGACGGGGGCGACCAGCGTGCCTAGGATTAGGACGACGAAGAAGATGCCCGACCAAAGCTCGATTCCGCGGCCGAGGGACAGGTACAGGAGCCACCCGACGAGGACCGCGATCCAAGGGAGGTGTCGGAGCGTGAACAGGGCGAAGCGCGCGTTGAGGACTTCATCCGAGTAGTATTGCGGAACCTCCTCGGGGTCGGCCAAGCCATGCTCGATGCCACAGCGGGCGCAGACGAGGTAGCGCGGCCCGTTGCCGCTGATGAATTGGCTCTGCGGGTAGTTCTGCTTGCACATCCTACAGGCTGGCATACGTTTCGGTTTGACCACCTGTGGCTGCTCCTTCAAGGCTACGGTCCGGCGAGTTGCTGGGCGTCAGGGATTGGGCTTCGATTCCTATCGGTCATCGATTGCATCGTCGATGAACGACGTGTCGAGCTCCTCTTCCTCGGAATCGTCCGTGTCCAACTCGTCGGCCATCTCGTTGAGGTCGTCGAGTTCGACTTCTTCCGGCTCAGAGTCCATCAGCTCTCCGGCCACTGCATCGGGGACTTGCGAGGATTGATCCTCGGGGAGCTCGGGCTCTTCCGAGATTGGGGACTCTGGTGCCCCCGATGGCCCCGGCTCGGGGACGTCTAGCATCGAGATGGGGGAGGTGTACTCCTCTTCCTCACCGAGACCGGCCGCTTCGCGCTCCATTTCCTCCTCCATCTCCACTTCGAGGGTTCCGAGCTCCCAGGGCTCGGGCGCAGACCTCGCCTTCGGCTTGATGATGAGCACCGCACCAAGTATTATCATCAGCGCGGAGATGATGGCGATGAACATGTTCAGGTCGCCCCCCATGAGCTGATCGAACCACGACTCGCCAACCGAGACCCGGTCCGGGCCGCCACCCTCGGGGGAGTACTCGATCAGTGGCTTAATCTGGATGGGTTCCACTCCGAGCCTGTGTACCTCGCCGTCCGAGGCGACCACGGCGATCCAGTAGGTGCTGGAGGGGCTTATCGGAGTGGGACCGAGGGCGTCGAAGGTTGCGTTCGAGGCCGTGATGCCCGAGGAGACCAGCATGGCCTCCCTGGTGTCCGAGAACTCCGTCGTGCTGGCGTACACCGTGTAGGAGATGACCTGTGGGTCGTCGGAGGCGCCCCACAGTATCTCGATGTGCGATCCCGAGGGATCCCAGTAGACCATGACCTCGGAGACCTCAGGCAGATGAATGCCGGGATCGAGGGCAATCTCGTCCACGGGGCTGATCATCGTGGTGGCGAGCTTGTCGTACCATGCGTTGCCGGAACTGTCCACAGCCACTACGGCGACCCACATCGGGATGTCGGGAGCGATGCTCCCTCCGCCCGACAAACTCTCGATCAAGACGGGGGTTCGGACGCTGCGGTCGGCCACTAGGGTGGGCTCGAGGTTGTCGGCGCTATCGAACGGGTTGCCGGCGACGGCGTAGATCCAGTACTCCCCGATGTCTGAGGCGGTGCTGTAAGCGAAGTCGACGAATACGCCGTCCCCGGAATCGGGTGACCTGTCCTCGAGGGTCGGGGCGGGGATCCTGTCTGGCGGGGAGAGGTCACCGCGGTTGTCGAAGGGGGTGACGAGGACCATGTTGTCGCCCAAGTCGGTGAGCTGGACGTTGCCGGCGATGTCGTGGATGGTCACCGTGACGTAGAGCGGCACTAGGGGTACTATCTCTGCCGGGACCAGGCTGTCGGCCTCGGTGCCGTACAACGCCCTATTAATCGTCACCTCGAGCTGGGGGGAGTTTTCTATCTGCCTCAGGTCGATCGTGGTGAGTCCGCACTGCCCGGACCCCTCGCAAATCGAGGAGATGAGCGTGAGGTCGTCGAGGGGATAATCCGAAACCCAGACCGTGTAATGGCTGAAGTCTGCGGCAATCGACCGATCCCACCTCACGTCGATTGCAGTTCCGTCATCAGAGGGGTGGTCCCAAGCGAGCAGCCCGGTGACTAGGTCCGGAGAGACCCACTCCAGCGAATCGAGCTCGGAATACGGGGTCGTCTCCACCACGAGCACGTCATCGACGTCCTGGTTGCCCCAGTCATCGACGGCGACGACCC
>JAYZLU010000154.1:0-3053 GCA_036153975.1 Thermoplasmatota archaeon
CGAGGACAGCGTCGTAATGGGTTACACGACCGGTTGAGTCAATGATCGTGGATGGCTGAGGCCATCTAGTGGCGCCTCACTCTTCTTCGGAGGTGGTCGGAGGCGCGCTTGAGCCTTGGCTGTGAGATCGCAGAAGCGCTGCAATCAGCGCTATTGGCATCAAGACGATTAGAATACCTATGGCGTCTGTCTCTACGAGCCCACGGGGGACTACGAGCATCGGCTCGATCAGCATCCCGAACAGGAACATCGCAGCCATCAGTGCTGCAATCCTAGTGTCTTGAGCTGTCAGTCTCAACGGCCCGCTCCTCAATTGCAGGAAGAGGATTCCCAGAAGAGCGGCGATAAGAATCATCAGTGGAATTGTCGCTAGGGAACGCTCGCCGTCCAGTCCCGGCCCCCTGCCCTCGTTCAACGAGGTCTCCACCGTGAACAGCAGTTGGGCGGTGAGCACGATAAGCAACAGCCCAATGACTGCAATGGCAACCAGCCGGCGCTTGTCTTGGACGTCGCCGCTCATTCTAACCACTACCCTCCATTAGTTCGACTCGCTTACCCATTCCGTCTCGCACCCTCCTGATGAGTCCCTCGTGCTCCATGCGCGACAGTAGCCGGCTCGCCTTGGAGTCCGTGAAGCCGCTCTCGCGGACCAGCTCAGCCTGCCACATCGAGCCGGGGCTGGCAGCCAGCAGTTCCACTACCCTTCGCTGGTCATCTGATAACATCGAAGATTTCGTAGAGGGCTTCGGTTCAGGTATGTTATCCGTGGACCTTGCCTGCCTCCTCGGGTCGTTGAGCCAGGTGAGCGAGACACCGATGATTATGCCAACGCTGGTCAGGAAGAGCGAGTAGATGAGATATGGGGCGATGTAACCCGTGGGACCGGAGTCTACTGTGAATGGGACTGCTATCAGTAGCAATAGCATGAATCCAGCCAGTGCGAGGGTCATCTGAGCGAGCCTGTCCACAGGGGCCGTCGAAGAATCATCTGCGTCCGATTCCATGGACTGTCGCCATGCTCCACCGTTGTGAATGTTGGGCGACTCGGTGCGCGAGTGCGCACCGAGTCGCTTGCGTAAGTCTCACTGACCGGGCTCTTCGTCCCAATCACAGTAGTAGTAGCCCTCGACCCGATCCGAGGGGGCTTCGGTCCAAGTGCCACCGCGAGTCTCGCAGTCCTCCTGAGTAATCTCGTAGCGATCGCTCTCGCTCCAGTCGCGATCGATGTCGTCTCTGTCGCACCGGTCGGTCCTCTCGCAGAATGCTCGGCGCATCCTCTCGGCGATACCCCGCCTGTCATCGTGGTCTCGGTCGCACCTGCGGTCGTCGGTGCACTCCCTGTGATGATTCGCTCGGTGGGTCATGTGGGTGACGATTATCCTGAGAGACTCATCGTCAGCCCCGCAATCCTCGCTCTCCATGCAGAAACCGATTGCGATCCTAGCTGCCTCAATCTGCTCCATCTTGTCCTCGGCGAAGTCCCTCTTGTCCTCGTCGGGCCAGTCCTTCCTCTCGACCCAGTCCTTCTCGACCGAGTCAGACTTGGCGTCCGTGCCGTCGAGCTTGGCTTGCATGCCTTGCGTCCTCTCTGTCAACTCGGCGACCATGACCGTGAGAATGTCCGTGTCGGCGGTGCAGTCCTCGCTGTCGATACAGTGCTGGAAGGCAGATATCAGGGTGTTGTCGGCCTCGATCCTCTGCTCGAGGTGAGTCGCCCTGTCTTCCAAGCGGTCGTCCATGCGATCCTTCATGCGCTTGTGAATCCAATCCTTGGCCTGCTTCTTGGCGCTCTTGTCGTCGGTCTTGACTTCGTCCCAAGCAGCTTCTCCGGTAGCATCGTCGACGGCTCCGGCGTAGGGGTCGTCCTCCGCGTACACCGGGGCTGCGAACTCCTCCAGAGTCGCACTCACTGACGCTCCTGCCAGGAGTGATATCACCGCGAGAGCGACAACGCCCGCTGTGAAGGGCTTTCTCTTCAGGTCGATTGTTTCATTCGTCTTTGGCTCCATTCCTCTTCACCTGACCCTCCCACTATCTGCAAAACCATATCACGATGAGGGCTAAATGCTCGATAATCGCAGCAAAAACCCGCAAAAGGTCTGAAGCATAGGAAGTGCAGCGAAGTTCGTGGGGTGGAAGGCAAGAGGCATGCCCGATCAGTCGGGAAAGGTCGCCATCGTTACAGGATCCAACTCTGGTATTGGTTTTCAGATGGCGCTTGCGCTAGCAGGCAAGGGTGCACGAGTAACCTTGGCGTGCAGGAGTGCACAGAGAGCTGAGGACGCAAAGGCACTGATTCACGAGACCCATCAAGACGCGGAAATCGAAATAGGAATACTGGATCTAGCTGATCTCAGTAGTGTCAGCGCCTTTGCCGGGACCTTCAAGGATAATCACGACCGACTAGATCTGCTAATCAACAATGCTGGGGTTATGGTGCCCCCGAAGTCCAAGACCAGAGACGGATTTGAGTTGCAGTTCGGCATCAACCATCTCGGTCATTTTGCACTAACTGGACACTTGCTGCCGATGCTTGAAAACATGGTTGGAAGTAGGGTTGTAAGCGTATCAAGCATGGCCCATAATATGGGAACTATTGATTTTAATGACCTGCAATGGGAGACCCGAAGGTATAGCAAGTGGGGATCATACTCTCAGAGTAAGTTGGCCTGTTTGATGTTCGCCATCGAGCTTGATCGCAGACTCAAGGCCTCCGGTTCCAATGTCATCTCTTTGGCCAGCCATCCTGGTTGGTCCGCCACCAATCTGCAACGGCACTCACTGGTCTTGAGGATCGGCAACCTCCTCTTCGCAATGCACCCCAGAAAAGGGGCGGCCCCCACCCTCTATGCTTCATCGATGCCCGATGCTACTGGGCATCTATACTGGGGTCCGGGGGGGATTGGAGAGGTATGGGGATCAACAGAGAAATCAAAAATTAAGCATACTGCAATGGATGAAGATGTGGCAGAACGTTTGTGGAGGGTGAGCGAGGATCTTACTGGTGTTTCCTATCTGTCATAATCAAAGCAGTATGCCTTTTCCTAGCCGGG
>JAYZLU010000155.1:0-11900 GCA_036153975.1 Thermoplasmatota archaeon
AGGCCCGGAAGCAGGGCATCGACAATCTCGGCCTCGCGAATCGGCAGCCCAGTGGCGAGCGCCTGCTCGTAGGTCAGTATCTCCCCGTTCATTACCATGCGGCCTAGGCGCGTGCGCGGCACCCACACCCGCAGTGCTGCCAGCGGGTCGGGACCGCGCCTCCGCCTCGGGAAATCGTCAGAGTGCTCGATGGGGACCTGGGCGAGTGCCAAGCCGGGTGCGACTTGGACGGTCTCCTCCGCTGGTGCGGCCTCCCCCTCCGCTGGTGCGGCCTCCTCTTCCGCTGGTGCGGCTTCCTCGCTCATGCCTTCGCCCCCTCAATAGATTTCTTGGTCGCTGCCACGGCCTTGGCCAAGCTGCTGTCGATGTGCGAGCCGTTTACTCGCTCGTCGCTGGGTAGCACATCCTCGGAATGGGGGATCTCGAGGCCGCAATCGACCATCCCCCGGAGTGCGGCGTAGGTCCTGCTGCCCCTGGAGGAGGCAGCCAGGCCGATGTCGAGGATCGCCTCGCTGTGACCAGCGGCCAGAGCGGACCTCGCGAGAGCTATTCCTGCTAGGTAGCAGGCGGGTACCGACTTGCGAGAGGCGTCGGATGGCCACTTGTGCTTGTCGACAAGGGTCTTCCCCGTGACCGAAGCCAGCACCCTGTCACCTCCGGCGTCGAAGGAGACGAGTTGGCATGTGACTTGGGTGTTGGAGACTCGAACGACTGCGCGAGGCAGTCCCCCGCGCAGCATCCTCATCCTCCTGTGGTAGTCGGTCTCGCCGGTGCGGCGACGCTTGAAGCGCAGTCGGTGGCTCCGTCCTCGTGCCATCACTGCTCACCCCCGGCAGCTATCCCCTCTAGTTCGATGTTGCTCCTCATGTGGGCGATCGAGCGGTAGGATCCGCCCTTCGCCTTGAGGTAGAAGTGTCTGTATTGGGACGAGGTGAGGGACCCTTCGTCCCTCAGTTTCCGGAGTGCCCTTCGCTGCGCCCTTATTCGAGTCATCCAGCGCTGCTTCCTCGGGCTGCGGGCATTTGCGCTGCCACTCCTGGAGCCCTGGCCCTTGCGACGGCCCTTCGACTTCTGCTGGGATGCCTTGCGGGTCCTTGACCGGCTGGTTCCGACGATTGGCTTGGCCATGATGATCCCATCGTCAATGAGGTTGCGCACGTCAGCCTTCTGGACGGCGTCGGCGACCTCGTCCAAGTAGTCAGGGTCGACCCAGACCCTGTGTATGCCGACGACCCTCCCCTCCCTCTTTGAGAAGATCTGGGCGGCCATCCGCTTCTGGTTGGTGATCATCATTGCATGTCCCCCTTGCGCACTATCGGGCGCCGGTTCAGAACGCGTAGGCCGAGATCGTCGGCGCGGTCGTGGATTCTCGAGCGCTTCCTGTTGCCCACGCCAGCGCCGATCCTCACGGCTTGGAGTTCGGGGTCGAGTCCGTCCAGTTCGTTTGAGTTGTGGACGAGGACCTCATTGAACCCCGAGGGGTGGAGGCCTCGGGCTGCGGCGACCTTGCCGTAACCGACCCTGGCCATTGGGGCGCGGTACTTCCTGTTCTTCCTCATCTTGGAATCCTTGCCCTTCGGCTTGCGGTAGCCGGTTTTGGACAAGCGTCGGTAACGGAACCACTCCTGACGCCTGAAGGTGGGCTGCTTCTTGCTCTGTGCTGCGCGCATGTCGAGCGCTGCCCGCGTGGCATCGTCGAGGACCGGCTTCTGCCGCGAGGTGTGGAAGTCTTCCCACTCCTCGAAGTCGCCCTCTTCATTGTAGTCGTCATCGTCTTCTTCGAAGTCATCCTCCTCCTCATCGATGATGTCGGGTGCCTTCTCGGGTGGCGCATCTTCCTGCTCGGCCTCTGAGGGCGCCTCGTCAGCATCAGTCAGGCGCGCAACGAGCTCGCTCTTTCTGCCCGAGACGGGTAGTTCACGCTCGCGCAGCAGGTCCTTGAGCTCGGCCACGGTCAATTCTTCGTACGCCATCTCCCTACCCCCTATGCCCCCTTGGACACGATGTATACCCCATCTTGGAAGACCCTCGGGTCTCGATTCTTGATCTTGCAGGCTCGCTCGATGTTGGCTGCCGTTTGACCGACTTTCTCACGGTCGGCACCCTTGACGGATACATCGGACTTCCCGTCGATTTTGACCTCGACCTCCGCGGGCGACCACGGGAGGCTTGCTACCCTCGGGACCTTCTCGCCTAGCAAGTTGGTGATGATGAACTCGTTGCCCTGGACCTTGAGGGACATAGGGAAGTGGCTGAAGACCGCCTTGAGGCGGTACTCAAAGCCCTCGTCGAGGCCCTTGGCCATGTTGCGCAAGTGCGCGGCCCAGGTTCCCGCTATTGCCCTCTCGGAACGGCGTGGCAGGTTGCAGAACACCTCCAAGCCGCCGTCCGCCTGTCGAACTTTGACTCGATTGTGGTTGAAATCCCTGATTAGCGAGTTGCCGTCCTTGGTCAGGGTCACGGTGTTGCCCTCAAGATTCGCGCCCACTCCCTCAGGGATAGTGATGAGGTGCGATACTAGAGCTGTTCTGGACATGCGATTTCCTCCTAGAACACGTATGCGAGCAGGCGCCCGCCAACCCTCTCCTTCTTCGCGGCAAAGTGGTCCATGACGCCTTGATTGGTAGTCAGTATAAGTAGGCCAAAGTCCCTCGCTGGAAGATACCTCGACTCCCACTTGTCAAAATCCGAGCGCTTGACAGAGTGACGCGGCTTGATGACGCCACAGCGGTTAATGGCCCCGATGAGCTCGATTCGGAAGGAGCCGCCGCGTCCGTCTTCCAAGAGTTCGTACTCGCCTAGGTAACCGGACTTCTGCATGATGGTCAGCATGCTGCCCAGCAGCTTGCTGGCTGGGCGCACGGTAACTTCGTACTTGCCGGCGTGCTCTGCGTTGTAAATCGTTGTAAAAGCGTCATTCAATGGGTCAAACTGCATCTTATCACCTCATGAGTACTTCTTGAATCCAATATCGGCGGCGACGTCCCGGAAGCACTGCCTGCACAGTCGCAGGCCGTGGCGCCGGATCATCCCCCTCTTGCGCCCGCAGCGCCTGCATCCGGTGCTTCTTCCGATGCTCTCGCCGTGATCGCGTGCCATCCTCACTCCTCCACTACGTTGAGCTCGTACCGATCAGCGAACCACGCCTTCGACTCTTCCCTGCCTATTCTGTGAGGCACGGAGACCCTAGACTTGCGTCGCCTCCTCCTAGAAACACGGTGACCGGGGCGCTCGAGGACCACGTTTACGTCCATTCCGAAGATGCCAATGTCAGGATCGTACTTCTGCTTGGGGAAGTCAGTGTAGTCTGAGATGCCGAACGACAGGTTACCCTGAGCGTCGAAGTTGTACTCCGGGAGGGTGTGGTCCCTCACCCAGAAGGCATCCTTCAGGAAGGTCTCGATGGCCTTCGGGTCGCGTATCGTGACCTTGCATCCAATCGGGGCCCCCTTCCTCGTGCCGAGGTCCCTGTTGGTCTTGGCGGAGATGGTGCGCATCGGCTTCATCGTCGTGAGGACTTCGAGCACGCGCTCCGCGAGCTGGAGTCGTCGACCGCCCTCGCCCACGCCAATGTTCACCGTGACCTTGGTGATGCTGGGCGATAGCATGGGGTTGGCAGCATCGCTCATGAGTCACCCTCCAGAGGCAGGTCAGTGACCTTGCCGATGACGAAGACGTAGTCCGTTATGGTCCCGAAGTCCTCGAATGAGGTTTCGTTGGGCTTTGAAGAGCGTTTGACGTCCTGGTCTTGGACCACGGCCGTCTCGCCGATGTGGCTGCCGCCGGTCAGGTAGGCTAGAGCCCCATTCTTCATTTCCACGTGGGAGGAGATGGCCTGGTCCGGCAGTGAGATGGCAAGCGAGTCGCCGGACTTGTACTTCGAAGCGCCATCGACCACTATGTTGCGGCCATCGTGGAGATGAATCTGGGTCTTGCCTCCCTTGATTGTGGTCTTGCTCATGACTCTGCAGATCTTGCTACCAGCGGCCTTCTTGGGAATAGGGCGGTATCGCAGCTTGCCGTTGGTGTCCAACACGCACCTGTAGCTGTCCTCACCCACGGTAAGGACGTCCATTAGGCCCACTCCGCGGGAGCGGTCGGTCTCTATGCGCCCGTCAACGCTCACCTTCCTAGAGTGCAGGATTCGCTTGGCCTCGCGCATATTGTGCGCGATGCCGAGGACGTCCCTCAGTACGATGCCGAGCGGCATGCACATCTCCGTGCTGTGGCCACCGGGGTTCGGTTTCTGGACCCAAATGCTGGTCTTTCTCGTCAGCGGCCAACTCCGCGGCATCACGAGGCGCTTGATGTGGCTCCTGCTCATTCCGAATCACCTTCCGAGACACGATTCATGATTCTCCGGATACGAAGTGGGTCGCCCTCATAGAGCTTAGTGACGATGACGTTGGAGGGGCTGATTGGGATGGCCTCCTCCTTGCCGTCTGCGGTTGACTGAGTTAGGCCGTCGACGAAGATGAAGCCGTTGCCCGTGTCGACGCTCGCTACCTTGGCCTTGACGCCAGCCCTGCCTCTGGCCTGGCCTAGCCGCTTGCCACGGGAGTCGGCCTTGACGCTGTTCGGGTGGCTGAAGTCGCCCCTCGTGACCTCGACCTCGTCGCCTACTCGAACGGTGACAGATCGGATGTCCTTCATATTGGGGTCGTCGGTGATTAGGCGTGCCCTTATCCGCTTGCGACGGACGTGGATCGGGGCCTTGCTCTGGGCCATTCGCTGCTTTCCTGACTTCTTGCTAGACATCCACTCACCTCACACTATCTGCTTCGCCGTGGCGGCGATTCTAGGCCACCTCTCGGCGGCCTCCCTGCTCACGGGCCCCTTTATGTCGGATCCCTGCACTTCACCACGCTCGTTCGTGATTACGCATGCGTTGTCCTCGAACTGCACCCACGTGCCGTCGACCCTGCGGAAGGGCCTAGCCTGACGGATTATGATGGCGTTGAAAATCTGGCGACGGGTCTCAGGAGTGCCGCGCCTAACGGTGACTCTAATCATGTCAGCCACACCAGCGGCAGGGTACCTCCTCGCGACCCCGCCCTTTTTGAGCACGGTAATCAGCTGGACCACCTTGGCGCCGGTGTTGTCGACGCAGTCCAGTCGGGCCTGTGTCGGCAGGCCGGAGGTCACGCGCCCGGGAATCCCCTTCATTCGCTCTCCCCCTTCTCGATGACGCAGAACTTCACTGTCTTGGAGAGCGGTCTGCACTCCATGATGCGGACGCTGTCGCCGGTAGCGACCTCGCCTATGCAGCTCGGTATGTGCGCTGGGTAGCGTCGGGTGCGCTTCTCGTAGCGTTCGAACTTCTTCATGTAGCGCGTGGTCTCTCGCTCGACAATCACCGCGTCCTGCATACCTCTGGATGAGACAACGCCCTTGATGATCTGTCCACGCAGCCTCAGGTTTCCGTAGAACGGGCAGTTCTCGTTGCCGTCCCACTCCCCGTCCGGGGCGTGGACGTCTACTCCTATGTCACGCATCTCAGGTCCTCCTGTATCTGCGATTGATCCTATCCTCGGGACGCTGCGTCACGATTGCTCCGTCGATCTCCTCGTCGTCTATGGTGAAGCGTATGACGTCCTTAGCCAGAGTTAGTGGGCCGTTCTCGGTCATGACTCGAATGGTTCGTCTTGTTTCGTCCTGCACCGTGCCGCTGACCCCGATAAGCGTAGAATCGGTGGAATCGAGCACCGTCAGTCGTCGAGCGAGCCAAGGCATGTGGATTAGGTCGCTCATTCAGCGCACCTCCACTTGGTAGCCGTTCTGCTCGAGGACCTTAGCCGCCTTCTTCTTGTGATTGCCCTGCAGCTCAATCGTTCGACCCTTGACCGTTCCGCCGCTCGCGCATGCGCCCTTGAGTATCTTAGCGAGCTGGCCGATGTCGATGGCGGCATCGTCGATGCCCTCGACTATGGTGACCAGCTTTCCGTAGCGCCTTCTGACCACCGAGATGATGGCCTTCTGCTGCTCTTTGGCGATCTCCTGACAGATGCAGAGCTCGTCGGGAAGACCACACAGATTGCAAATCCCAGCCATAATCACTCCCCCTTGGACTGTTTCATCTTCGTGAGCATCCTCGCGATGCTCCTGCGGGTCTGCTTGTAGGCTCCGGGATTCGAGGACGAGCCACCTAGGGCCTGCTGGGCCCTAAGCTGGAGCATCTCGTCGCGCAGTTCCTCGAGCGTGCGCTCGCGCTGCTCTTGGTTCATCTCATCGATGTCCTTCGAGCTTACGTGTGGCATCACTCCTCCTCCTTCGTTCCTTCTGCTATGGCCTCGTCCAACTCGAGGGGGACGAAGCCAGAGGCTTCGACTAGTTGGGGCAGGCCGGACTCGTGCCTCTCTTGGATGGTGATTTCGTGGGGAAGTTTGGTTCCGGGTCTCATTATCCTGACTGTGCAGCCGACGGTACCGAGCTTCTTGACGGCGGTCGAGAACCCGACGTCCATGAATTGCAGGGCCGTCTCGCCGCAGTACTTGATGTGCCCCTTCTGGAACTTCTCGACGCGGTGCCTAGCGCCCGTTATCTTGCCGCTGAGGATGACGATGCATCCCCTTGCGCCAGCGTCCATGACGTTCTGAACCGTGCTGTGACCGGCTCGGCGGAAGAACCAGCCTCGCTCGAGCGAGCTGGCGAGCCTGCTCGCCATGACTTGGGCGTTGATTCTGGAATCTTCAATCTCCTCGACCTCCAGTTGGGGGTTGGTGAGTTTGAAGTCCTCTTGCAGCCGACGCTGGAGCTCGTGGATGATCTTGCCGCGCCTGCCGATCACCCGTCCGACCTGCTCGGCGCTCAGGGTCACCTTGGTGCCCTCTGGTGTCCTGTTGAAGTGAAGACCTCCGAAACCGGCTCTCTCGGTCTCCTTCAGAAGGTACTCGCGCACCAACTGCCGTTCGACGTTGCGACCGATCATCTTGCGAATCGTGTTCTGCCTCATGCCATCACCTCAGAATTCCCCTTCCCCATGCTCTTCCTCTTCGTCACCGAAGTGCTCTAGGAAGATCTCCAGATTCATTTGGTAGTGGTTGCTGGGAGACGACGTACCGCGAGCTCGGGGTTTCCAGTTGGTGGCGACCTGTCCGCGATGGGCGGCGACGTGGGTAATCATCATCTCTTCCGGGTCGATGGTGTCGTAGCGCTGTCGGGCATTGTCCATGGCGCTGTTGATGAGTTTGATGAATTCCTTGGAGGCCTTGTTCGGGTACTTGCCCGGCCCCATCTTGCCCTTCCTGTGACCGGCCATCGTATTGCCGCCGCGTCCCTTTCGCGAGCGGCGCTGGTACGGTATCGCGCGCTTCTTCTCGATGACGTCCTCGAGGTAGCTTATGGCTTCGTCCGCGTTCATGCCGCGGATTGCTTTTGCGATGTGGTAGCAGTGCTTGTGGTGGCAATCGACATCGACGGTGCGAGCGGACACTAGGTTAGCGCCCTCAAGCAGCTGGGTGTATCCTCGCTGCGGTTTGCCCTGCACTCTGCCCATTCCCCTCACCTCACTTCAATGCCACATGCTGGGACGACCGGGTAGCACCGACACCTGGACCGGTGTGGGTTACCGACTTCCTCGTCTTCGCGAACTCCCCTATCGCATGTCCGATCATATTGGGCACGATTTCGACATTGACGAAGTTCTTGCCGTCGTGAATCCCGATGGTAGTGCCAACCATCTCGGGAAGGACGTACATACCGCGGCAGTGGGTCCTGACGACCCCTTTGCCGTTGTTCTTCCTGATTCTGCCTAGGAGCTTCTCGCACTCGGGGCTGAGGCCGCGTGACAGTGTGCGCTTGGCCCTAGAGGGCATCAGAGTGGCAATGGAGGGCGCATCTGGGTCGTCCTCTGGGGGATAGAGTGGCATCACTTGGAGCTCCTCGAGGCTGTAACCTCGCCAGCGGAACTCCTTCTTTCGGCGCTCGCTAATCTTGGAGCGCCGCTTCCTCGCCTGCCGGCGGGCCATCTTGGCCGTTCGGAACACCCTTCTCTTGCGTGCCATGTCTCACACTACTCCTTCTTCGACCTTCCACGTCCGGTCCTCTTCGGTGCGATGTTGCCTACCTTCTTGCCCGGGGGGGCGTTCCTGCTCACCGAGTTGGGCCCGTGGACGGCCTGGTGGTTTCCACCACCGTGCGGGTGGTCGACAGGGTTCATCGCCACGCCGCTGACGGTAGGGTAGAGCTTGCCGCGGGCCTTGGCCCGGTGGTGGGCAGCGCCGGCCTTGACTAGCGGCTTCTCGGTACGGCCGTGGCCGCCAAGAACGCCAATCGTAGCACGGCACTTCGCTGGGAGGTCCTTGATGTGCCCGCTCGGCAGGCGCACTCTCACGAGGCCGTCCATCCTAGTGTCGATCGTGGCCGAGTTCCCTCCAGAGCGAGCGATCTTGCCGCCGTCACCGGGACGAGCCTCGACGTTGCAGATCTGAGTCCCTTCGGGAATTTGGTCTAGGGTGGTGACGTTGCCAGGCCTGAGGGCGACGCGGTCGCCGAACGCGACTGTCTGGCCTACGGCCATGCCCTCGGGGGCTGCTAGGTGGGCTACTGCACCATCGTCGAACTTGACCTTGGCAAGTGGGGCGGTGTGTGCCGGGCTGTGGACCAGTTCAACGACTGTGGCAATCTCGCCGCTGACTCTAGGCAGACGGTTGGCAGCCGGGAAGCGGTGGCTGGAGACTCTGTTCTTGGGACTCGACCCGCGGCGTTGTGAACGTGTTCTCTTGCCCATCTAATCACCCTATCAGAACGCTCCGAGCTTGAGCGCCGCCTCCTCTGCGTCGTATCCGTCGGCAAGGCGTATGCTGGCGTGCTTTCCGGTCCTGTTGATCCTGACGTTCACCTTGGCGACCTTGACCTCCAGTAGGCTTTCGATCGCCTCTCGGATGTCCTTCTTCGTCGCCTCTCGGCGTACGATGAACTCGATCCTGTTGTTGTTCTCGTGATGGCCGCCTTCGGGGTCGGCAATCCTCCTGGCCTCGAGGGTCTTCTCTGTGATCCAAGGCATGATGATGACGTCGTAGGGATCCATTCCAATCACTCCAGAGTCTCTATTGCGGCCTTAGTCCAAACTGTGAGCCTGCCGGGATCGCCGCCGGGAGCGAGGTCCTCGGCACTCAAATCCTTAGCCGTGACAACATCCACTCCCGGGACGTTCCTCGCGGCCTTGTCAAGCCCGCCCTTCTGGGCCACCACGAGGAGCACGCTCCTCGGGGTCCTGTACTTTCGACTACGCATCGTTCCCTTGCCCGCTCTGATGGTGCGGCCCTGCTTGGATCGGTCGAGGTCGTCAGCCAGCCCGAGTGCCCTCATCATGGCGACGAACTTGCGAGTCGAGTACTGAAGGGGGATGGACTCGATTTCGTACTTCTCGTCCGTGCCGCCCCTAGACTCGACGTAGTCATCGATGATGATTGGGAATCTGGTGCCCTCTTCGAACCTGTGGCCCCTAGAAGAGACCAATTCGGAATCGCAGGAGGCGGCGATGGCGGCGTTGCGCGCAACTGTGCGCGTCTTCAAGTTGAGTTTCTGGGACCAGTCCTTGTCAACCTTGGGTCCGTGGGCCCTGCGACCACCGCGGGTGTGCGGGTTCTGTGCGCCGGTCCTCTGTCCAGTCTTCCTCATGATTCGGGAGACTCCTCGTCCCTTGCCCCACCACTCCACGGAGTGCTTCATCCCAGGCTGGGGAGCACGCTTGCCATCGTGCTCTCGGTGCCCGTAGGACTGCCTGCGATTGGCACGGGAGGCATGCACGGCAGAGCGGATGATGTCAGGCCTGATCTCCGAGGAGAAAGCCTCAGGGAGTGTGATTGCCTTGCCGTCCTTGGCCTCCACAGCGTACGACTCTGCCAGAAGGCCCGCATCGAGTTCCTCTTGGACAACGGAGTTCATCAGGTTGTAGGCCTTCGTTTTCAAAGAATCACACTCCCTGCTTGCTCGAGGTGCTGACGTAGGTGACCTCGACCTCACCATCCTTCTTCCTGGGGCGGATTGGATCGCGGAATCTCAGAAGCCTCTTCGCTGGCCCGGGAAGGCTTCCCTGGACGATCATGTACGGATTTCTGACCTCACCGTAGTTGAGGAAGCCCCCTGCTGGGGTGATTTCGGACTCATCCGGGTTCGAAATACGGAGGATTCTCTTGTTTAGTTCGGTCCTCTTGTGATAGCCGACCTGCCCGGCTTGTCTGATGGTCTTGCGGACGTAGCCAGTGCCGAAGTCACCCATGTTGCCTCCTTGGCGTCGGCGCTTGCTGTTCTTGTGAGTGAGCAGCTTGAGGCCGAATCGCTTGATCGAGCCCTGCCATCCCTTGCCCTTCGTGACCCCGACGACGTCGACCTCCTGACCTGCCTGGTAGACGTCATCTAGGCCGATCTGGCCACCGAGGCGCTCCATCGCCCAGTCGAGCTTGGCCTCGGTGTCACCACCAACCAGGTCGACCTCCATGATCTCTGGGGTCTTCGATGGGATGCTTCCCACCATGTTCGGCTGGGTACTCACGATGAGTCGCACCTCACTGAGGTCCTGCCCCCTGAGAGACTCGATTGAGGCCTCTTGGGAACCGTTACTGCGACTCGGGATCCGTCCTCCACGCTTGGCTGGCTTGCGGCCCTCCTCGATGTCTCGCTCCCCCCTAGTCTGGTTGGCGAAGCGTGGGACGAGGTTCTCGGGGCCGCCTTGGGAGATGTCGGTCCAGACCTCACCTGCGGTCTGCAGTCCGTAGGACGTCATCCTGTAGCCCCTAACTGCGAGGACGCTCATCGGGGGTGCCTCGACAACCGTGACCGCCTTCCTGACTTCCTGCCCGGCCGAGGTAGAGTGGGGGTTGGTATCCCTCATCAGTATGTGAGTCATCCCTGCCTTCCATCCTGCGAATCCTTGCACGCGGACCTCTAAAGCGTCTGACTCAGGCCACGAAGAGATTCGAGGGAACTGGCGCACCGCACGCTTCCTAGGGCTATAGCCCATGCTACCTCGGCGGGGTCTGTGTCGGTCAGCCATTCAACTTCCTCCGTAATTACCGATATCAGGCCGCAAGCGGCCTTGGACCGGGCCCACTGCGCCAAGGAGGGACCGTGACACCGGACTCGGGCCGCGAGTGCGGTCCGGGTGTGGGGGATGCCTCTGTAGAGCCCTGTGGTGTCTGGTACCTCACGCTGTGAGCGGCTTTGCGACTGACATACCCTATTTGAACAAATCGGGATTGGTCCGATGCACCCCTCTGGGGTGGATGGAGGCCTTCCCCCCTGTGCAACTATTTTGAACCCTGACTCCGGAGGTCGCTGCCCATGGGCCCATTCGTCAGTCATCCCCGACTCTCTTCGGAGGCCGTCGAGGCGAGGGCGTATCAGCTCCAGGCCGTGGACGAATCCATGTCTGGGTCGATGCTGCTAGTCCTGCCCACCGCTGCTGGAAAGACGGCTGTTGCATGGATGGCGATCGCCGAGAGGCTCGAAATCACTACCGGTTGGGTCCTAATGATCGCGCCGACCGTGGCTCTGGTCAATCAGCACTTAGTGAGTACGGCCCCGGTGCTAGTGGGAGATAGCGAAGTCAGCCCGATTTCCATCAGTGGCCAGCAGCCCGTGGCAAAGAGGGCCGAATTGTGGTCATCCTCACGATTGGTCTTCGCAACGCCCCAAGTGGTCAGGAACGACGTTCTGCGAGGAACCCTGTCTCTGGCTGAATGCTCGCTGTTGGTGGTCGACGAGGCTCACCACTGCACCGGCAATCATGCGATGGTCCAAGCCGCCGAGCTCTACATCTCACAAGCAGAGGACCCCCTCATCCTCGCCACCACAGCGAGCCCCGGCTCGAAGACCGATCAGGTGGAGGAGGTGTGCACCAGGCTCGGCATCCAGAGGATACACCTGAGGCCCCCAAACGATCCGATGATGGCAGAGCA
>JAYZLU010000156.1:0-6923 GCA_036153975.1 Thermoplasmatota archaeon
CTGTCGATAGGTTCGGAGTCAGCTCCGTGGTGGTGGCCCATCGAACCGGCTCGGTGGGACCGGGTGAGCCAATCGTATGCATTCACGTGGGATCCGCACATCGAGCGGAGGGCTTCGCCGCCTGCTCGTGGCTGATCTCCGAGCTGAAGGGGCAGGCACCGCTCTGGAAGAAGGAAGTACGCGCGGACGGAGAGGTCTGGAAGGCCGGGCTCGGCTGACTAGGCTGCATCCATCGTCTTGCTGATGTCCCTCACAGCGCTCGGGACGTTGGCTGCAATCCCCTCGACCATCATCCACCCATGCCCCTTCACCCCGTCCCCGACGAGCCTGATGCCCTCGACCCCGATGTCAGCTGGGAGCTCCGCGCCCTGTGGGGCGCGATTGCAGGGCCAGTTCCTGTGGTAGGTGTGTACGCACAGCTCCTCACCGTGGTCGGAGAGCCAGGGTATCGCCTCGTGCAGATCCTCCCTGCCCTTGGCGATCTCGGACTTCACACTGGGGTCGGGGACGTACTGATGCGTGATCATCATGTGCCTTCCCTCTGGGGCCAACTCTGGCTCCGAGAAGGTCGGTATCACGTAGCCACCGACTCTGTCCAGGTTCGGCAGCATCGTCACCCCGCTGTCGCGGTGCGGAATCTCGTCGTCAAGGTCGAAGACGAAGCCGATTCCGCCGACCGCCTGTGTGTTCGCGACCTGTTCGCGGACGCCTTCTGTCACCTCGAAGTCGTCAGAGAGGGAGCTCAGGAGGTTGGGGTGCCCGCCGTTGTGGACAATCGCGTCGGCACCTACCCAGGTCGGGGCTTCTCTGCCCCTACGTCTAACACCAATGCAGAACCTGTTCCCTTTGGTGGACTCCTCCGCCTCCCCGGGCAGAATCTCGGTAATCTCGTGCGACAGCTTGACCCGCGCCCCATGCTGCTTCAAATCGGCCCGCAATCCGTCAATCACTCCCTTACACCCGCCTTTGGGAATGTGGGGCCTGTCGCTCCAGAATGAGTTCTGCAGTATCCTGACGACGGTCGAGGCGGGCATCTGGTCGAAGCGCAGGCTGATGGCGAAGTTGGAAAACGCATCCAAGAAGTCAATGAAGTCGTCCGTGAACAAACGCTTCAGCCACGTACGCCCGTCTTCGGCCTCATCCCCCCAGGGCAGCTTGGCGCGCGTAGCGAGGAGCCGGGGCAGGTTCAGCGTGTTCTTCATCGGGAACCAAGGCAGGATGCCATAGACGGAATCAGCGCCGTAGAGTCTGCCGTCCTTGAGTTGGCAAGCGAACTTGGTCGTTGGGAGGAACTCGACGCCGTGACGCCCTAGATCCAGCCCTCCTTTGCCACGCTTCCCCAAAAGGAGGTCTGCGAATGGCCCCTTGCGCCCGTGCGGAATCATGTGGACCGCGCCAGTGGGAATCTGGAACCCGTCGTGGTCGTGTTGGGTGAAGCGACCGCCAGCGAATGACATCCTCTCGTAGACCGAGACGTCGTACTTGCCTGTCTGTGCGAGTTGGGCCGCCGATGACAGCCCTCCGATGCCCGCACCGATTACTACGGCCTTCGATCTCCCCACTGATTCACCTCATGCATACACTAAGGCGCCAGTCGGGCACCACAGCAGGCACAGGAGGCAGTCGGTACAGTTCTGTTCGATGACCTCGCACAGCCCTTCGACGACTAGGGCATCGTCTTTGCAAGCCATCAGGCAGTACGAGCAGCCAACGCAGAGGTCGTCAATCACTTGTAGTTTGACGCCATCGGTAGCGGGCCTGTCGTGCGCCAAGCCCGATATCAGAATCGGCACCGTCCCGGGGGTGGCCTTGTCACGAAACGCCTCCGCCATAATGCCCAATCCACATATTGGTATTTCATCCCAATGCCGCTCTTGCGAGCCTATGAAGAGGGAGCATGCCATCCGAGGGGTGTCTGGTGCGGTTATGGAGGGCTCGTGGACCGGTATCGTAGATGTCGGCTCGAAACCGGTCGTCGCCCGCGAGGCCGTTGCAACTGGTATTCTGACGCTGTCTCCCGAGGGACTAGACGTGGTCGCGAATGGCCGCTCACCCAAGGGCGACGTGCGCGAGGCATCTACCGTCGCTGCAATCCAGGCTGTCAAGGAGACCTCTAGGACCCTGCCGCACTGCCACCTCGTGCCAATCGAGGGTTGCACGGTCGACTGGGAGGTCGAGGAAGCAGGATTGCGCTGCACCGTTTCGGTTCGGACTCACTGGACGACAGGGGTGGAGATGGAGGCGCTGTGCGGCGTCAGCGCCGGGCTTCTGTGCGCTTGGGACATGCTCAAGCCGGTTGAGAAGGACTCTGAAGGTCAGTACCCGAACGCCAGGGTACAGGACGTCCGCGTGGTTAGGAAGTCAAAGGGCGACCCGCAGGATTGAACGTCTCGCCCCCCCTCCCCGTCACATGGCGACTACAGATTTGGTCTCGCACTTTCTGCGTGCGACCGAGGCCGCTGCTGTGGCTGCCGCCAAATGGAAGGGTCGCGGTGATCGCAAGGCAGCCGATGGGGCTGCAGTCGAGGCCATGCGAACGGTCTTCGACACCGTGCCGTTCGACGGCAGGGTCGCCATCGGAGAGGGAGAGCGCGACGATGCGCCCATGCTCTGGATAGGGGAGCCGCTCGGCTCAATGCAGGGCGATTCTTCCGCACCATCAATCGACATCGCAGTCGACCCCTTGGAGTGCACCAACCACGTAGCTCTGGACCTCCCGAACGCCATGGCAGTCCTCTCTGCGGGCCCGAGGGGCTCGCTGCTCCACGCTCCAGACTGCTACATGGACAAGATTGCTGGGCCCGCAGCCGTGGCTGGCGAAGTCAGCCTCGAGGCCGACGCGGCCTACAACGTCGAGGCGGCCTGCTCGGCTCTCGACAAGCCCCCGAACGAACTTCGAATCGTGGTAATGGACCGTCCCCGGCACGAGGACCTCCTCCGTGACCTGCGTGCGCTCGACGTCGATATCGTGCTCATAGGTGACGGGGACATCTCCGCCGCCCTCGATGCCGCAGACCCAAATTCTCAGATTGACATGCTGATGGGCATAGGGGCAGCACCAGAGGGAGTCATCACCGCCACTGCTCTGCGTGGGCTCGATGCCCCGTTCGAGGGACGCCTCGTGTTCATGAACGAGGGGCACCGGGAGCGTGCCGAACACATGATAGAAGGAGACATTGAGCGAATCTGGTCTCGCGACGAACTCTGCGCATCGGAGGACTCGGTCTTCATCGGCACTGGCGTGTGCAGTGGCCGAACCAGAGGCGTCGAGTTCTTCGGAAACGGGAGGGCCTCTGTGCAATCAGAGGTCATAGAGGTCTCTTCAGGGGTTCACAGGCTCGTCTCCTCCGAGATTGACGCATAGGGAGAATTCCCGCCATCAATCGCTGCTGAGTCACGGAGATTTCCGACGATGGTTTCTTTTCTGACTCCACCCTCCGTGGTGGCGAGGTATGTGATTGGACAAGGAACTCTTGGAGAGAACAGCCGGGGAGCTAGTGGCACCTGGGAGGGGCGTTCTAGCTGCCGATGAGAGCAACGGGACGATGTCAAACAGACTGCAAGCAGTCGGAGTAGAACCATCATCAGAGACGAGGCGTGCGTATCGCGCCAACCTGTTCGCCACCGAGGGCTACGAGTCGGCTGTCAGTGGCGTTATCCTATTCGATGAGACGATACGCCAGTCCATGGACGATGGGACCCCGATTCCTGATGCACTCTCCGCTAGGAGTGTTCACTCTGGGATCAAGGTCGACACTGGTGCCAAGGACTTAGCACATCACGCAGATGAGAAGGTAACCGAGGGACTCGATGGTCTCAGGGAGCGCTGCACCGAGTATTTCGCCATGGGTGCCCGCTTCGCCAAGTGGCGCGCTGTGATCAGAATCGGAGATGGCATTCCAAGCGAGGCCTGCGTCTCCGTAAACGCCCACGCACTCGCACGGTATGCTGCCATCTGCCAGGAGCAGGGCCTAGTGCCCATCATTGAGCCAGAGGTCCTGATGGATGGGGAACATGACGCCCAGCGTTGCTTCGAAGTCACAGCCGCTACCCTAGATGCAACCTTCGCTGAGTGTGCCACCCAGGGCGTGCACATTCCCGGCTCCCTGCTCAAACCGAACATGGTGATTGCCGGCAAGGGGTGCGAGACACAGATTTCTAGGAAAGAGGTCGCCCAAATGACCGTGGATTGCCTGACCCAGCACGTCCCCCACGATCTCCCCGGCATTGTCTTCCTCTCCGGGGGACAATCCGACGAGGACGCCACGGCCCACTTGAATCTGATGAACAAGATGGATATCGAGCACCCTTGGGAGCTCTCGTACTCTTATGGCAGGGCACTCCAGTCCGAGGCACTGAGGAAGTGGGCTGGCTCGGGAGCCGACTCTAGTGCCGCCAGCCAACGCGCCTTCTCGCACCGTGCCAACATGAATGGATTGGCTCGCAGCGGTGACTGGAGCGAGGAACTGGAAGTCTGATCAGCTCTTGTCTAGAGCGCCCGGGCGGACCTGCCACACGCATATCTCGTACCTTCCCGATAGCGCGCCACCGCGCTTGGTTGTGGCGACCTTCAGGATGTCCTTGTCCTTCGATAGGACGTTACCAAGCTGTTGAGGTGTCGTCCCGTGCCTCATCGTAGAGTTCACGTGCTCGAGAATCTCGGTTGTGTTCGCCTCTCCTCTCTCATCTAGGAATTTCTTAATCTTCTGCCTTAGTCTAGTTGTCCTCATTTTCCATCACCGGGTCTATCCACGGCTCTAGGTTCGAGCCGTCTTTCACAGGAAGGCGGATGGTGATATAACGCTTCTGTATATAATTCGTCTCGTTGGTTACAGATAGTGACACAATACTATGGATAATCACTCTCAATATATGGTGTACAATTGGAAGCAGTAATTATTCCAGTGGAAATATGTAATTAAATGTAATGAAATAGTATAATTTAATACTAGGTTACAATGTGACTTTATTTGTAGGTGTTAGTTCGTGTCAATTGGTTCCGAGAGTGATATGGGGGGGGCCTATTCTATCTCACCCCGCAGAATCAGGAGCAAGCACCGTTCGAGGCTCATTTCTAGGCTCGCAGAGGGTGAAGCAACTGTGAGCAAACTAGCAGTGGATTCGGGACTTAGGGTGCCTCACGCATCGGCCGAGATTCGCAGGATGAGGGGAGAGGGCTTGGTCTCCAGCGACTTGCCACCAGGGAGCCGTGGATCACAAATTCGCTTGACTGAGAAGGGATGGATGACGCTGCAGGATGACGAGTGGTCGAAAGCGTTGACCGTAACCGAATTACCCTCAAATCGGAATGATTGCTGCATTCTCTCCCGGGATGAGGCAAACCTCCTCCTTTGTTTTCTCAGTCCGCCTAGTGATCCCATGGTGCTAATACCAAATCGCCTGCCACCGTCCTCAGGAGACCATCCTGCTTCCACGAGAAACCAAGGGGTGTCTTGGAATTGGGCCGTGCTGACAGAGCGTTCTCCGCGCTGGTTCGATCTCGACAACATGGAAGTGGTGGAAGCCCCCCCAGACCTCGCAGACCCAGAGAGGATCGAGGCGTACGTGGGCCAGTCTTCGGTTGTTGGCGTGATGAGGGCGAGGATGCTCGACGAGGATCCATCAATCACCGTCTCTCCCGGGGCGTGGTTCTCACCGCCGCGCTCTAAGCCAGACCCACCACTCTCCGAACTCGCTTACCACCGCGGCCCATGGCTCTTGGGCTCGTGCCATGAGATGGCCCCTGTCGTCCGCCCGAACCAGCCTGTCGCCGCACCGATAAAGGAGAGGCTCCCTAGGTCGGTCCTGCTCAGGTCAGCAAAGTCGAATGCAGTAGTGGTCGCTGATTTGGGCGGTTTGCACATGGAGGGCAGGGATTACCCAATGTCAGCACTGGATCATTGGATACAGAGGGCACATCCAAGGCTGACTGACCACGAGCGACATAGGAGACTACAGGCTCTCCGTGACCGAATCTCGACTTCCAGGAGGGTCAAGACCGACGACTCGACATGGCGACGTTTCAGGAGGGACTGGGGCAGCGCGAGCTTCTCGACCGAGGAATCGTCAATCAGACTAGTCGATCTCAGAGGACTGGGGAAATCTGCCAGCGAGTCACTCATTCTCTGGTCCTTGCAGGAAGTTGACGGGATCCCGCTCGTTCTGGAGATAGGGGTTCACTTGCCCAACGATGTGCTATCACTCGTTGCATCGCACCCGAACCTGAGATTGGTGCTATTGGATGAGATGATGCCCCCCTTCGAGAGTCTCGATAGATTGGGTTTGGATCGTTTGAGGACTCTTCCATGGCTGAATTTCTCCACAAAAGGCGGCAAGGCAATTCCGATCCGGCTAATGGAGGAGACCCAGGCCATCGCATCATCCAGTGACGACGAACAGTACACAATTTCCCCTTGGGATATTCTCGGACGTACCCCCAGTCATGGATTCACCCCTTTGAAGCTTGACGGGGACATGGCATCGATTGTCGGCTCAGCAGCGTCACAGTTTCCCGAGGGTGATGAGGAGTGGGCCAACCAGATGGAGGCGAGATACCCACTTGCAGCTTGGGTCGCCTCGCCTCAGTGGGCAAGGTGGCCAAGGTGGCAACGTCTGTCAACCAGGCTGGATCCAGAGTGGCTCGCCCTCTTGGATGTCGATCATCTCCCCATAGACAAGATTTCCAGCGTTGCCGACCAAGCACCCGATTCGGTATTGGAACTATACGCGGAGAAGATTACCACGAAGCTCAGGGAGGATCCTGACAACCTACTTCGATCATGGCCAGCCATAGATCCAACCCAAGCAAACAGAGGTGCGGCTTGGTTAGCCTCCCAATTTATCCAGAATTCGGCCTGGTTGCCCGATGACTCCCATGGCGACCTTCTCGGCTGGGCAGTGGAGGCATGGTTGTCAGAACCTCC
>JAYZLU010000157.1:0-8754 GCA_036153975.1 Thermoplasmatota archaeon
TTGGCTTCCGGTGTGCTACTCGGATGCTGGGAACGTGCCCACGGCCGCGATGGGAGGATTTCCAGCGTAATTTCTGATTCTAGTATTGTGATCGAGCTTTGCCCAGCACGCGAAATCGCCGACACCGTATCTGGACGAGTTCCATGAATCATTATAGCCGAGCCCAAATTCCATGGCACGCCCTCTCAGAGGGCGGGGCGCTTAGATGGCATTGAATCACAACCAGTATGCCGTCGTCGCAATTGTCGCGACGCTCTGTCTTGCGGGCCTCTACACCGTCGTTGGTGCGGGCCTCTCCAGCACCGATTCTGGGGGTTTCGAGTCAGCAATAGGGGACATTGACCCTTCCTTGGACGGAGTTCCCAAGGAGTGTCCGCCCGACGTCCCCACAATCGGCTGCGATTGGGATGGCGACGGCATTTCAGATAGAATGGAGAGCACGCTATACGGCACTAACTGGAAGGAATATGACACCGATGGAGATGGCCTCTCTGATGGTTGGGAGATAGAGAACGGCCTTGACCCATTGGACACGGGCGAGCCCTGCATCTCCCTCGGAGTCGGCCTTACTGAGATTGAGTGCAACCCTATCCAGATCAACAACGTCGACACGGAGCAGGAGACCGGCGAGCAGAACGAGACCTTCCCCAACCCTGACAACGGCCCGTTGGGCGACCCAGACAGGGACGGTCTGACCAACATCGACGAGGCGGAGCTCGGCACCAACCCCCGGCTCAAGGACACCGACGGCGACGGCCTCAATGACCGCTGGGAGTCCACCTACACCCACGAGGTCACCACTCCCTCGGGCGTAATCACTCTCCTCGACCCACTGGACGGCAACTGGAACTGCCCCCTCCTCACGCCCGAGAAGTCAGCCGAAATCGAGCAGGATCTGGGAAAGAGCATGTGGGAGGAGCTCGGCACACAGTTCGGCCATTCTTGCGACTCCATCCTGGATCTCGAGCAGCCCGAGCCTGACACCCTGAGGAACTTCATCGAGGAGCGCTATGACACCAACCCGCTCGCCGAGGACAGCGACAATGACCTTATCGCCGACCGCTACGAGATTGCCTACGGCCCCGTCGATTTAGGAATCCACTGCGGCGTCCCTGTTTTCGGGACCCTCACAATAATGGCCCCATACACGAGCCTGATGGCAGGTCCAGGGGACCTCACGTGGTTCGAGCAGGACATGGACAACGACGGCCGACTCAATGGGCCGGGAGATTGGGACACCGATGGCGACGGGATGCCCGATGGCTTCGAGTACTGCTACAACACCCTGCTGAACCCCGCTAACTCTACGGATGCCTACGGCGACACCGACGACGATGGGCTCAACAACGTCGAGGAATTCGAGGTCTCCTACATCTGGGGGGCCTCCAACTTCACCAATCCCCTCGTCTGGGACACTGACAACGACGGCATGCCCGACGGATGGGAGTACCACAGTGGAATCCACCCCAATGATGGCAGCAACGCAGATGAGGACCCGGATTTCGACGGCTACGACGCTGATGGGGATGGTGGAGTGAGGTACAAGGACATGATTGGAGTCACTACGATTCACACGATCAACGTCGAACCCGGTGATTACGTACAAGTCAACAAGACCATACTTTGGATTAGGACGGTAGTCGATAGCAACTACGTCAACATCCCCGTCAAGACCGATACCTCCGGCTGGGTCTATCACATCAACGTGGAAGTTGGGCAGGAGGTCACTAGTCGTTTCCAGGATCTGGTCATAGTGGTCGAGCAGCACGAGCGGTTCACCAACCTCGATGAGTACAATGCTAGGGATAGGGATGGCGACGGCATCATCGACGGCCGATCCACCGATCCCCTCGTCGCCGACACGGATGCAGATGGGCTAATCGATGGAATAGAGGTGATTGGATGGAAGATCAGGATTGTCGACTTCGGCGTGAGGCAGGTCATCGTCAGGAGCGATCCGGGTGTCTTCGATACCGACAAGGACGGGCTTTCAGATGCGCAGGAGTACTACGAGACCTTCACCAACGCCACTGACAAGGACACCGACAACGACGGACTAGAGGATTACAGGGAGGCAGTTGACGGCCATCCATGGGTCGACAACGGCACCACCGTCTACTACTTCACCAACGCCTCTGCCTTCGATACCGACAACGACGGCCTCGAGGACGGCGAGGAGGTCGTCGATGGGGCAGACGAGTACGTCACCCACGCCAACAACGCTGACACCGATGGCGATGGCCTCAACGACGGCGGCGAGGTCCTCTACGTGCCTAGGCCTTGGCAGGGGGCCACCAACCCGCTAATCAACGACACCGATGGGGACGGACAGCCTGACGGCTGGGAGATGCAGGTCATGTCGGTCCAGCAGAACACCAACAGCCACAGCCTCTGGATCATTACCACCAATTGGCTTCCTCTGGGCTGTGACTCGATGATGGAGTGCGGGCTGGGGCCAGGGGGATGGATATGGACGAACTACGTCTCCGGCTTCTCCACCTCCGGCGACAGGAACGACGACGGCGTGCTGGATCCACAGTACTTCCTCCATGAGATGAACCTCTCTGGCTTCACCATCCCTGAGAGCGGGAGATGGGCCCTCAACCCGGCTTTCGGTTCCCAGCCCGACTCGCTCTACGACATCGACAACGATTCCCTGCAGAATTCTCTCGAGGCCCCCGACCGGTGGGACACCAATCCAGTCGACGACGACTCCGACGGCGACCTATTGCCGGATGGATGGGAGGTTAAGTACTCAGAGGAGGCACTCAAGCTCGGCCTCGTCGACAACAACACTCTCGACGCGCTAGGGTCCAGGGGCCCGATGGACCCAAGGATGCCCGACTCCGATCTCAATGGTGTCAAGGACGGTCAGGAAGATCCCGACAATGACGGGCTCAACAGAACAGTGCTTCTGTACAGGTACTGCCCGGGTTGGGATAACCCACAGGACTTCGAGTGCCACATCAGCCCTAGTTCGTCGTTCTACGACGACCTAGAGAACTTCACCAACTTCGAGGAGTACCAGAATGGGACCAACCCAATCATCAATGACACAGATGGGGACAAGTGGAAAGACGGCTCTGAGGTTTATCACCAGGACCAGGACAACGATGACATGTGGTCTGGTTGGGAGTATTACTTCGACTTCGACCCGTTCGACGCATCTGACGCGTTAATCGACTCAGACGGTGACGGCTACGTCAACAAGTGCGAGAACAGGTGGAACACCAACCCGAAGGACCCGACCAGCTTCCCCTCCCAGGGGGAGCTCTGCAACAACTTCGACTGACCGTGCCCTTCATCCGCGTACTTCCCGTCGAGGGAGTATGTCATGGTGGGTTCTGCCTACGACTGCTGACGTCGGCCTCAGGACCTTCTCGGCAGATGCGGCCGGCGCTATGGCAGAGGCCGCACTAGGGCTTCAGGCAGTCCAGACGTCCGAAGGGGCCCTTGATGGCATGGCCAACCTCGCTGTCTCCACGGGGGAGTGGGAGGTGGAGGTTCCCAATGGCGATATGGAGAGGGGTCTCGTCCGCTGGCTGGAGGAGGTGCTCTACAGGGGCCATGCCGAGGACCAGTGGCTGGTCGATGCGTCAATCAGCATCGAGAATGGACTCATCCGCGCCCAGGTGTCATGGGTCGATACTCGTGAGGTCGATCTCGTCATTGAAGTCAAGGCTGTCACTCTCCACGAGCTCGCGCTTCGAGAGCTAGCGCTCGGTGAGTTGGTTATCGGTGTGGAGCCGGAGATTCCGTCCTTCGAGGGCCCCGGGTGGATGGCCCAGGTGATTCTCGACATCTAGCCCGATACTAATCTTCGACGTCGAACTTCTGGTAGACCTCGTTGGTCGTCATGCTCACTCTGATGAAGGTCGTGCATTTGGGGAGGTCCTTGATTCTACGAGCCCCGACGTATGAGCAGGCCGAGCGAATCCCCCCTAGTATGGACTGGACCGTAGTCTCCAGCAATCCCCTGTAGGGCACCCTGACCTCCTTTCCCTCGGGAGCTCTGTGCTCAGCGACCTCTCCGTAGTGATGCTCCATGGCCTTGGCCGAGGACATGCCGTAGAACGACTTGTACGTCTTCCCATTTCCATCCTCGAATATCTCGCCACCTGATTCGTCGTGCCCTGCTAGCATCCCACCCAGCATCACGAAGTCAGCCCCTGCGGCAAACGCCTTGGCGACATCGCCAGGAGAGGAGCACCCGCCGTCGGACATGACGTGCCCGTTCAGTCCGTGTGCTGCGTCGGCGCACTCGGCGATTGCGGATAGTTGCGGATAGCCAACGCCTGCGACCTTTCTAGTCGTGCATACCGAACCCGGCCCGATCCCGACCTTGACTACGTCAGCCCCTGCGAGGATGAGAGCCTCGGTCATCTCCCTAGTCGCGACGTTGCCGGCAATCACGATTTTATCCGGGAAGGCGTCTCGTACGCGCTTGACGAACCGCAGGAAGACCTCTCGGTAGCCGTTGGCCACGTCTATGCAGATCATCCTGATTCCATCGTTTGTCGCCATCTTCCTCTGGAGTAGCTCGAAACTCTCATCAGTGGACCCACAGGTAACAGCGATGAATTCCGGATTCACTCCGTCTTCCCAGGCCTCCGAGAATTCCCTCGTGGAGTAGAATTTCTGAGTGCACGTCAGCATCCCGTGGCCCTGAAGCACCTTGGAAATGGAAAACAGGCCGGTGGCATCCATATTAGCGGCCACGATTGGCACTCCCGTCCAATTCTGGTCAGTGTGACGGAAGCGGAACTCGCGTTCTAGGTTTACATCGGACCTAGAGACCAGTGTACTCCGCTTGGGCCGTATCAGTACGTCGTCGAAGGTCAACTTTACATCGTGCTCAATGCGCATTCGGTCCTTACTCCTCCAACGAAGCGGCGCTTAAGACTGTTATGAAGCACCATCAGAACCGATGAAGCACGTGGTGCTCGTGCCGGGATTTGAACCCGGGTCGACGGATCGAGAGTCCGTCATGATGGACCGAACTACACTACACGAGCGTCGTGGCGGGCCGAATCGACGTCCGTATTTGAAAACGATGCACGGCGAAGCCATGCCCGCAATTTCACTTTCACTTTCACCTCCATCTCCTCTACCGTCCTTGATATGCCAACTGCATGACCCCATACCATGAACCTGAGACAGAACCGAGACACTGAGTTGCTCTACAGAAAGCGGCCCGAGCCTTGCCGAATCGTCGTGTTGTCGTCCTTGAGGATGACTGACACACCACTGTGGGGATTCAATGATGGCCCTCTCGTCAGCCATGCCGGCTTGATGAGTTCATCTGACGGCTGGCCCCCCATCGCATGCGCCCCGGCACATGTGGAGGTAAGTCCCAGCAGCTGGGCTGGCCTGCGCAGCAGGATGCTCGCATCGGGCCTCGTTCTCGCGGAGGTGGCTTGATGTCGAGAACTGGGCGCCTACGCGAGGAGGTACGTACCCTTCTTGAGGAGAGGGGCTCCGCCAACACGGTGGAGATTTTCGACCATCTCAACGAGCGCTTCCGTTGGGGCGCTACGATGAACCAGGTCGGCAACATAATGGCCAAGGACAGGAGGTTCTCCAAGATCGGACACATCCGAGGTCAGTTCAGGGGCAGCGTATACACCGTATGCGTGTGGAGCCTCACCCAGCGCGAAGCTACTCCGATGTCTGCCTAGTCGGGGAAGAAATGAAGACCCGATTGCTTCGAGTCTGGTTGTGAGCAGCAGCGGTGGGATGGGGTCGTGGTGGTCCCTGTTCAGGGCGGGGAACTCGACCACAGGGGTGTTTGGCGTCTTCTTGGGGGCGGTGCTGGCCCTTGGGCGACTACCCGAGGGAGATTTCGCTCTAATTACAGCCCTGCACGCACTATCGGTCATGAGTTTCATGTGTTCTTGGAACGCGTTGAACGACTACCTCGATTTGGAGATAGACCTCATCAACAGACCTGACAGGCCCCTTCCTTCTGATACCATTTCCAAGTCCTCAGCCAAGAGAGCAATAGTGCTGATGTTGGTGCTCTCTGTGCTCTCCATCGCAGGTGCTGGCGTGATCGCTAGTGGCTTGGAGGAGGGAATCGAGGGATGGTACCCCGCCCCCGTGATATGGGCCGGCGCGCTGCTTCTGTTGATGAACTACGAGTCCACATCGCCAATCAGCTTCCGCCTCAAGGAAAGGGGCCTACCGGGGAACTTCGCAATCAGCCTCTCTGTGGGCATGGTGGTTCTGTTCGGTGCCGCTGGAGTGTACCAGCCGTTCCATCCTCGGGCGTGGACCGTATTCTTAGTCGGGTTTCTGTATAATCTAGCCCGCGAGATAGTCAAGGACGTGGAGGACATCGAGGGCGATGCAGGCAGGAACACGTACGCCATGAAAGCAGGGCCAGAGCGAGCCCGTGTCGTCGCCTGGCTGATTCTCCTAATCACGTTGGCATCCTTACTCACACCTTTCGCAATAGGCATCTTCCCCGAGTTGCATCTAGTCGGAGTGATACCAGCCGTAGTAGTGCTGATGATGGTCAAACCGAAGCTGTTTGGCTCTGAGGATCACACCGCTCAAATGCTGATCAAGAGATCAATGCAACTGTGCCTCGTGGCGATGCTGGGCAGCTCTCTGATGCCCTAATCAGCGCAATTCTCGGTATGTGTGCCACGCCGCCTCGTTGCACAAATAAGTGAGAATGGACATCTGAGCCCACATTCGGTTCTCTGCCTGATCTAAGACGACGCTGTTGGGGGAGTCGATCACCGCGTCGGTGACTTCCTCGCCGCGATGTGCGGGAAGGCAGTGCATGAACAGGTAGTCGGGATCAGCATTGGCTACCAATGCTTCGTTGACCTGAAACCCTTCGAAGGCCCCGAGCTTCCCCCCCATGCGTTCCTCCCCCATAGAGACGAAAACATCAGTGTAGATTACACCCGCTCCGCTCACTGCCTCATCGGGATCGTTTGTCCCGGCAATGGTCGCACCCGTCTTCTCAGCAATTGACCTGGCGTGTGAGATGATACGCTCGTCAGGCTCGAAACCGCTCGGCGTGGCATACTTGATGTCGTGACCCATGGCAACGGCACCGATGACGAGATCGTGCAGTACATTGTTCCCGTCGCCGACCCATGCGACGTGCCCGTTCACCCGCTCTGCATGCTCTACTATGGTCATCAGGTCGGCGGCGGCCTGGCAGGGGTGGTGGAGGTCAGAAAGGGCGTTGATTACCGGTACCGTGGCATGCTTGGCCAGCTCCTCGACATCGGCATGGCCGAAGCACCGGTAGGTGATGCCGTCGAGGTAGCGGGAGAGCACGGATGCCGTATCGGCGATGGACTCGCTCTTGCCGAGCTGTATGTCCCCTGAGAGCAGAGTCAGAGCCTGTCCGCCTAGTCTAGTCACACCGACCTCGAACGACACCCTCGTTCTGGTCGACGGCTTCTCGTAGATCGAGCCGATGGCTAGGCCCTCAAGTGGCTTGAAGTCGTACGCGGCCTCATCGTCATGCTTGATGCGAATCGCCCAGTCGATGAGCTCTGGCAGATTATCAGCCACGTCGTCTATTGCCAGCAGGTCCTGCTTGGTCTCATTACCTCTCATGCTCGATGTCTCCGGAGAATCCGTCCCTCGCATCTGACATTCCTCCAAATATGTTTTGGGCAAAGCTGAGGACATCAGCCTGCCCCTCTTCCATCTCGCTCGAGAGGGGAATCAGTCCCGGCTGGATGGCAGCGTGTTGCATCATTCTGAGTTGCCCGATGGCGAACTCCGCACGCTGCCCTCCAGCACCCTCGTAGAGCGTGTGCTGCGCCGATTCCTCGTAAAGCGCGGCTTCGAGCACATCGAGGTTCTCGCCCCACTCTAGTATTCTATCGAGCGTCTCCGGCTCTAGAAGGTCCGATTTAGAGAGGAAGTTGGCGGTCGGCAGACCTAGGCGGAAGTGCACAATCGAGGAGAGGAGCATCTGTGAGACGAAGCCGCTTGGGGTGCTCGATAGCAGTGGGTCGAAGAGGAAGATTAGACAGGCCCTGCCTTGTCCGAGAACATGAACGAGATGACTCGAGGCCTCTCTGAAAGCGAACAGCTCAACCTGTCCGGGCGTGTCGACGATCATGATGTCGCCCGACAGTCCCTCGATTTGATCAAACACGTCCTCGGCCTGCGATGCCACAAGGTCAGCGGCAAGAATCTGGGCACCGTTGGGTCCCAGATCATACTCGTCCATTACCTCGGATAGGGAGACCAAGTCCCTGACGTCGAACTCGGGGTCATAGTGCACCCTCTCCGCCCCGGGGTCGAGGTTCACGGCGAGGACGTCGATGTCCAGGAAACGAGCCCACCTCTGAAATGACGTGACTAGTGAGCTCTTGCCAGCCCCCGCCGTTCCCACGACGAAGAGCACCGGCGGTGTTGTACCATCTTGCGCTGTCATCGGGACGCCGTAGGCGTCCCTGCCTTCAACATTCTCAGCCCCTAACCACCGCGTTTTCGAGGCAGGCAACCGTTAAACGAACCTGACACTCGTGCGATTGTACCCTGAGGGGCTCCCATCATGGCAGATGACGCAGTTCCTACTCCTGATGAGGAAGAAGAGAACGGGTCGGAAGGAGAGCAGCCAGCCGTACCTCCACCACCGGGCTTTCCCCCTCCCCCACCTCCCCCACCAGGCTTCCCGCCACCACCACCCCCACTCGGCCTCGAGGACCTGGCTCCTGACTTGGGAGTAGGGGAACTTCCTGACAACGAGGACCCCACGATTGGAGATGGGCA
>JAYZLU010000158.1:0-3464 GCA_036153975.1 Thermoplasmatota archaeon
CCGGAGCCGCAGACGGACGCGGTCTGCGTCAAGGCCCCAGTATTCCCCTTCATCAAGCTGCGAGGCCTCGACCCGGCCCCCGGGCCCGAGATGAAGTCGACCGGGGAGGTCATGGGCTCGCACGTGAGGGCGGCCGCCGCCTACCTCAAGGCGAGGCTTGCCACCGAGATTCCCGTTCCTACCGAGGGCGGCGTGTACATCACCGTGAAGGACAAGGACAAGAACGCCGCCATCTCGCTGGCCCGACGCCTGCAGGAGATGGGCTTCACCCTGTATGCCACTCGCGGCACCTCGCGGGTGCTGCGCGAGTCCGGGGGCCTTGAGGTCATGACCTGTTACAGGATCGCGGAGGGCGGGTCCCCCGACGCCCTCGACCTGATGAGGCAGGGCAAGATCCACCTAGTCATTAACACGCCACGCTCGACGGGCGGGGCAGTGCTAGACGGCAACATGATGCGCAGACTCGCCGTAGAGCTCAACATACCGTTCGTGACCACGATGGCCGGCTCTAGGATGGAGGTCGAGGCGATCGACGAGGCGAGGAACGGCATGCCCGAGCCTAGGCTTCTGCGACTCAGATCGCTCTAGAGACTGCAAATTAATCAATGACTATTGTCTCGTGTAGGAATGATGCTACCCTCGTACAATGTCATCGGAAATGAATTGCAGACCTGTTCCGGAGATCCATTGACGGGTTGGTTGAGGGATGGTTGCTGCAATACTGACCGAAATGACCGAGGACTACACACAGTCTGTTGCGTGGTCACCGAAGAGTTTCTCGAATTCGCTCGCTCCGAGGGAAATGACCTCATCACACCTGTGCCAGAGTATAATTTTCCTGGCCTAAATCCGGGGGATAGGTGGTGTGTTTGCGCTCAGACTTGGCAGGACGCTGCCGATAATGGGGTTGCTTGCCCTGTTGTTCTTGAAGCGACCCACGAAGAGACTTTACAGATCGTATCGCTAGAGTTTTTGCAGGAGTACGACCTACCGAATCCAAATCCCTGAGATAATCAATCCCTCTTGAAGACGAAGCTACGCATTAAGCGACCAAGGTGATGGTACAAGGGCACCTTGCTCCTTTTTCCCTTGGGCTCGTAAGGCCCGGTCAGATAGGGCACGTACATCGACCGGCGAATGCTGGCCGAACCCGTCTTGGCGGAGCGGGCTACCCGATGCCACAAACGCCCGTCGTGCACCGTGAGGTCACCAGGTTTGGTCTCCACGCAGATCTCGTGCCGGCTTTCGCGATGCCAGACAAAGTACGGAAAACGAAAGCACATGGAGAGGAAGCCCTGCTTGTGCGTCCCCGGAATCAACCTCAGACCACCGTCTTCGCGCGTGATGTGGTCAAAATGCAGACCCACATTGAGCATCTGCTGGGGCATGCGCAGGTAAAACAGGTCGCGGAGACCGTCGGTGTGCCAACCCAGCCTGCCGTACACGCTTCCCTTGACGTTGACGAATTTGTTGAAGACAACCCCGTCCTTCTCCTCATCGCCGACACGCGCATCGTCACCAACCAACAGGCGAATGGGCTCGAAGCGCTCGTCACGAACGAAGGAGTGAATCGTCTCCGAGAACACGCTTGAAAATGGCATGCGCTGGACACAAGTCCCGCCATGCTCACCACGACCGAAAAATAGCGGTATCCCATTGACATCCCGCCGATTCTCCGCTAGCCAGGCACGCTCCACACGATCCCGTGCAGAACATATGGTGCTCACTTCGTCCTTCGTGGCCACACCCTCGAAATGGAGGTAACCGTACACCTCAAGGAAAGCGCGCTGTTCATCGGTAATAGCATTCCCAAGCCGAAAACGAGTGCCGAGGGGGCGCACCTCCTATGCACCACCGATCAGAGCGAGGAAGTCGTCCCTGTCCATTTCAGCGCCTATCGAGGCGACCCGGGGGCCGTAGTCCCTACCGAGCAGCACCCAGTATAGCGCCACATAGGACTCGTGCCTGCCGATTCCAACCTCGTCCGAGGTCTCCCTGATGCATTTGTGGATTGCCTCGTCCCCCCACTCGCAGTTCGCTAGAGCGCCTGCCAGCACGGAGAGGAAGCCCCTGTGCTCGTCGCTCAGGCTAGCTCGCGCCTCGTTACTAACCTCGGTCTGGATGACTATCCTAGCCGCCTCGGGGAAGTGCGGGCCATCGACCCAGGTGCGCATGCGAGCGAGTCTGCCGACGAGGGCCTCGCGCGGCTCGCCCTCGAGGTGGCCCGAGCGCTGCAGGGAGCCCCAGACGTCAGCGTCTGCCGACTTGACCTGTGACAGCATCGCGAGGTGGCGGAACGAGACGCCGGCTATCGAGTCCGCCGGGTCGCCCCCCCTCTCGACCTGACTCAGGCGAATCGCGCCAAGCTGGGTCTCCATGGCCACTCGCTGGCGCTTGCTCAACCCCTCCTCGGTGCCCGATGGCGGGTCAGCGACCAGCCGCTCGTATTCGTCGGCGGTCTCGAAGAGGGCCGAACCTGTGTCGAAGTCGATGTGACGGTTCACCTTGCTGCGCGCTATCACGTAGCGCAGGATCTCCGGTGGCACTAGGTCAAGTGCCTCCATCGGGCCGATCGTGAGGCCCGATGAGCTCGACATGGGCCCCATGCCCTTGAGCTGGATCCACTCGTAGACCATCTTCTCGGGAGGATCGCCCTCGAGCATCAGGCTGATTGGTATACCGGTGTCGAAGCTGCCGCCGGCGGCGCCGTGGTCCTTGCCCGCGGGCTCGCAGGTGATGCCGTGAATGCCCCATCTGGCAGCCCAGTCGATCCTCCAGGGGAGCTTGCCCTCGCCCTTGCGGATGTCAGAGGAGCCTTCCACGCCGTGACTGTCCACCCAGTGGACGTGAGGGCGCTCGTAACCAGTTACACTCACCCCGTCGAGGCTGCCGTCGGGGCCGATTGGGTTGTAGGGGAACCAGCCCTTGGGAACCTCCCTGCCGGAGATGCTCCCTATCAGGCCCCTGATCTCGTCCTTGCTGCCTATCGCGAGGTCGATGCTATGGGCAAAGGCCCCGCTCTCGTAGGTCTCGTGGTTCATCACGACCTCGGGCTTGACGCCGATGGTTTCCAGAGCATCGAGGAATGGGCTCAGGAAGTGCTCGGCGTAGCTGGTGCTGCCATCCCCGGGTTTGCCATCGGGACCGGGAGCGGGCACGTAGGCCAGCGGGTGTCCGATGTAACGCTCGTAGTCCGGCGAGAGGAAGTCGTAGACCCTACGCAGGGGGTCCATCGAGTCGACGATGAAGAGGTAGCGCGAGTCTAGACCGGCGTCTAGGCAGGCCCTGTGGATCATCTCAGCAGTGAGGATCTCGCGCAGGTGGCCGACGTGGAACTCGCCTGAGGGAGTGATGCCCGAGGCGGCTACCTGCGGTCCCCCACGCTCACTCAGTCTCTGCGCGGTGTAATCCGCCCAGTGCATTGCCACGCCTCAGACTGTCGCCGCCCTGACCAAAGCTCGCAG
>JAYZLU010000159.1:0-3624 GCA_036153975.1 Thermoplasmatota archaeon
GGACGTGCCGAAGTATGAGGAGATCTTGTCTCTTGCACCCTCAAGTGCCGTCGTTGCCTCATCTGCGAGTGTATGGTTGGCACGGTGGGCGTTGGAGTTGTACTCCTCGTAATACCTGGACATCGCATCGATTACGCACTTCGGCTTCTGCGAAGTGGCCGCGTTATCGAAGTAGACGAGCTGCTTGCCATTTGGAAGACGACGCTCAAGAATGGGGAAATCAGCTCGTATTGCCTCGATATCCAATGGCATTCCATGCACCTCAGTTGGTCCAAGGAACAGCCCGATATCAAGGCGCGTGTGGTGAAAACATGAGCAAAACGAGGGAATGCCTATCTCCAGAAACTCCTCTGGCTAGCGCAATGGCACGCTACTCGGGACAGGAAACCGTCGACAGGCTGGGCAGTCTCGATTTGAACCTAGACGGTGAGGTGGTAAATCTCGCAATCGTTGGTTCAAGCAGCTTCTACGACTTCGAGGTATTCGAAGAGATTGTGGAAGAATGGATCGACAGATACGGCTACCCAGACCTAGTCATCGTCGGCGGCGCTAGTGGAGTGGACTACATGGCTGAGCGCTGGACCGATGCCAACATTATCCCGATTGCAGTGTTCTCCGAGGAGTGGAACGACCCCACTAGGAGCCTCGTCGACAGGGGGAGGGCTGAGGCACCCAACACTCTTACTGAGAAGATTCTCTATGCAGCGACCCACGTACTGGCTATGCCATCCCCAACGAGCAAATGGACTAGGGTAGTCATCGATCAAGCCGAAGACAGACGCATCCCTACCGAAGTCAGAGAAGTGGGCTAGTCACTGCGCGCATGGAACGCAATCTGGTGCTCGCGCCGGGATTTGAACCCGGGTCCTCGCCTCGAAAGGGCGAGATGATGGACCGGACTACACCACGCAAGCGACAAGGTCCCGAGTCGCGTCGTTTACATAATCGGTTCGTCGAGTCTACTCCTGCTCGGCTGCACCTGGCTCTGGGTCCAATCCATACCACCAAGAACTCAGTGGGACGAACGCTACCAAGGAGGTTATGCCGAGGACGAGCCAGAACCACGGGTTTTCAATCAGTCCTAGAAACTTCTCACCCCACATCCCAAGGACCATGACTTCCAAGCCGAACCTAATACTTCGCCCGAACAATCCCGCAGCGACAAAGACTCGGGGATCCATCCTGCCCGCGCCGGCAGTCCATGCTAGGACCTTGTAGGGGATGGGAGTTAGTGCTGCTAGGAATATGCCCGCCGAGCCGTGCCTAGTAGACAACTCCTCCAGTCTACGGGATGCAGAGGGCTTGGCGAACTTCTCGAGCAGAGGTCTGCCCCCATACAATCCAATTGCATATCCACCTAAGGAGCCGATGACGCTGGACAGGGTGGCGACAGCGAAAATCAGGAGAAGTTCAACATGGCTGTCCGCGCCAAGGGACATCGGCATCACGAGGAGGTCCGGGGGAACGGGCTGCAGAGCGGCCTCGGTCGCCGAGACCACAGCTAGGCCTAGAAGACCAAAGCCATCGGCCCAATCGATTACCGACTGCGTTAGGTCCTCGAACACGCCTTCTCGTCCCTCGTGCTCGACATAATCGTTGCTTACTGTGGGCACTGACTCCAGTCGAACCCGACCTCTATGTGCTCGACGACCATCGGGCACCATGGCTTCGGAGGAGGTCCTCGACACAGCAGCGTTGATCGCATGGCCTATGGAGAGGATCGTCGGGGGGATGGTCCTTGAGGCTCAGAGGGAGGAATTGTACAGAGTTGCGCCCGATCGCCTGGTGCTTCTCGATGCCGTGGAGGTGAACTGGGCAACCCCGGGAGACGCCTCAATCGAGGCGTCTAGGAAACTTGCTATGCTTACTGGTGACATCGCAGGACTCTCGTCCATCGACCTCGAGCTCCTTGCTTTGGCGATGGAACGAGGGGCTACCCTGTTCACCGACGACTACCGATTGCAGAACCTTTGCAGCAGAGCCGAGATTCCTTGGGCCTCGGTTATGACGGAGGGAATCAACTCAATCTGGTCGTGGGAGGTCAGGTGCACGGGATGCGGCGTCGAGCACGAAATCCCATCACAAACCTCTGCGTCCAAGGGCGATATCGGGGGCTGCGATATCTGTGGCTCACCGCTCAGAGCCAAACGGAGGAAGTAGTTACTCCTGCTCCGAGGCGACTGACTCTGTCATGCCTCCTCGATCCATGTCATCCATAGTGGCCACCTCGGAGGCTTCCTTCAAACCCTTCTGGAACTCCCCCTTGGCACGTCCTACGTTTCGGGCGAGCTCAGGTATTCTCCTAGCCCCGAACAGGAAGATCGCTATTCCGACGAGGATTACTATCTCGGTGGTCCCAAGGGCCATGTTAACAGCACTAGGTGAGAGTGGTATCGTTCAAATGCTTCGGCCGAATGCACTCTCAGCCACCAGATACAGGTGGGAGTAATGCGACCTCAGCGGCATCGTGGAGCATTGTATTCAGATTAGAGATGACCGTGCCGTCAATCGCGACTCTGAGACCGGAATCGAGCATATCTGAGAGTTGGAATCGCTCGATTAGTTGGAGAGCCGTGGTATCCTCGTCAAGGGCCACTTCGATCTCCCTCGCCCCAACGGTCTCTGCTAATGGACCGAACAAGAGCATTCTGACCTTGATGGCGCGTCCAAACTCCGAATCGTCTCCCACATGTCTCGGAGTCTATCGATTCACATCAATGCACCTGTCCACTTATTAGCCGCCTTCCCCCAGTTACCAGGGGAAATTGGATGCTGGAGGCCATCGTCTTCGATTGCGATGGCGTTCTTGCGGACAACGGATCGTCGTGGCAGACCATCCACGAGCACTTCGGAACGGATAACAAGGAATCGTTGGCCCTATTCCTCGATAGGGAGATTTCCGAGGCTGAGTTCGTGGAGGACGATATTCGTAGGTGGAGGGATGTGCGGCCGGACATCCACAGGGATGACATCATGCGTTGCTACGGAGGCATCAGACTGATAGATGGCGCTCGCGATGTGGTCAGCGAGCTCCAGACCAGAGGCGTCTATGTGGCAATAGTATCCTCGGGAGTGGACCTGTTCGTTGGTGCCATCGCCAGCATGCTGAAGGTCGATGACTGGGCTTCGAACGGCTTTGAGTGGGACGAGGATGGCTGGCTGTTGGGTGGCCTTCCGACTAGGGTGTACTCTCATGAAAAAGGGTTGATGGTTGACAAGCTGATCGACATCAACGGGTTCGATCCCGCAGGCGTCGTGTCTGTTGGGGATTATAGCACGGACCTGTCCATGCAGGTGGAGGACTCCCGATTCATAGGCTTCAATCCGGCCAGTCAGCGAGCGATCAGCGATTTCGAGAATGCGGGAGTTCCCATCGTAGTCGAAAAGGACCTCAGAGAAATCTGGCCCTATTTGTACGCCGGGGAGTCGTTTCTCGATTCAAACAAACGGGATTGAAGCCGTGGCGTATGTGTGCAGGTTGACCACCGTCAGGATGCACGGTTTGGGCTGGAATCCCAGCATCCTCTGGAAGTCAGTCTGATCCTGCCATGTGGAGCTGTGAACCATGGTGGTGCCCTTGTGGTTCCCAACGAAGTGCCCATGGACGTGACCGGTTACGAAAAT
>JAYZLU010000160.1:0-5000 GCA_036153975.1 Thermoplasmatota archaeon
CAAATGGGATATCGTAACCAAATTCCAATTCTATTTCCACGAATCCGGAGTTCTCTACGAAGAACTCTATCCTAACAGCACCATCCCTGGAAATTTCGAAAGGCGTTTCCGAATCGTCCCCTGGGTACATTATCCCGAGATCCCAGGCGTCGAGATCCTGCGCTATTAGGGGGCTCGCTGGTGCCAAAATGGCCAGTAATATTACTGAAAGCAACAGCGAGCGCACGCTTTGCTCCACTACCTCACCAGTAGGCCCCTGCTCGCTCGCTTTGTTAAGACCTTGACCATCTTTCGTCTGTAAGATGGGGGGAACCAAGTATTCAGAACCGGGTTAACCGCCTTTCGGATGGACTCTGCCAAGGCTTCAATGCTGACCTCGCCCTCCCAATTAGCCAATGCAGAGGAGGCTTCGTCCTGGTGCAAACTAGGAACGGACCCCAACCCTGTGGTGGCTACTCTCAGGTCTGAAGGCGTTCCTTTTCCATTCTTCCATGCAACCACTACACCGGCTTCGGGGAAGTCCCAAGCCTCACGCTGCCTGAGCTTCTGGTAGTCCCCAACCCAATCAGGTGCGTCTTCTGGCAGCGTGAGGTGGGTGACGAGCTCTCCGGGCTCGAGGACGTTCCTAGTTATCCCATCTTCTTGGAAGAACTCTGGCAGCGACATCGAGCGAGTCCCCCCAGACGAGGCGAGATGTATTGACGCACCGAGGCACATTAGCGCTGGAGCGAGGTCGGCTTGGTAGGTGGCGACGCAAAGAGTGTTCTGGTTGGGGATGACCCTGCAGTCGGCTCCAGTACCGCAATCGCACTTGTAGCACCATTCGATTGACTCGCGCCACTCCTCCGATTGGTTGAACCAGAAGCACCTCGTATCCAAGCAGATGTTGCCCCCAACTGTCCCAGAGCGCCGTAGCATCACGCTCGCGATCATGCTTGAAACCTTGGAAATCAACGGATGCACGGAATCAGACTCTACCAGATCCTGGAGCCTGACCATTGCTCCGATGTGAGTGTCGGAGATTTCTGAGAGCTCCGAGACCCTTGCCAGTGAGATGACGTGCGGTTTGGAGTTTAGGTGCCACTTGTAGTTGGGCAGTAAGTCGGTGCCGCCTGCAACCCAGTCGAACTCTTGGCCAGAGTCAGCGAGCCCATCAGATATCGACAACGCCTCGTTCAAGGAGCCGGGAGTGTGCAGCGAGAACGGAGGCATTCGCATTAGGAACCACCCTCGTGTCGTCGCTCGGTGTGCTTCCACGCGCTGCCGGCCAGGCGGGGGTCGTCGACGTACTCGACGCTCGGAGTCACGCTGACTACCCAGCGCTCGTCCTGCTCGTCGGCAGGAATTTCAGGGTCGAACCCGAACAACGCCCCGTTATTGTAGTCGGAAGGGTCCGGGTCAGTGCTGCGCGCGTGGTCGCGCTTGGCGTGGTCGGTGGCACGGACCTCCAGAGCGCCTTGCAGGTCCGAGTGCTCCAGCCTAGGAGAAGCCAGGTCCAGTGGGCTGGAGACACACTCTTCCTTGCACTTCGCCTCGATCATCCTGTACATCCTGTCGGGGGTTATCGGCAGCTCGCTCGTGCGGATGCCAACGGCGTCGTAGACAGCGTTGCAGACTGCTGGGAGAATGGGTAGCAGCGGCCCCTCTCCCGCCTCCTTGGCCCCGAATGGGCCTTCCGAGTCGTTCGACTCGACGATGATGGGAACGATTTCTGGCATCTCATGGACTGTGGGGATCTTGTAATCGAGCAGGTCTAGGTTCAGGAGGTGCCCGTTCCTGCCGTAGCGCATCTCCTCACTGAGAACCTGTCCCAACCCCATGTGGCACGACCCAATCATCTGACCCTTCACTGCTAGGGGGTTGAGGGCCTTGCCACAATCGTGGGCAGCCCACACTTTCAGCACTCGGGTCTGACCCGTCTCGATGTCTACCTTGACCTCAGCAACGTAAGCCGAGAAGGAGTAGGCCGGGGCAATTCCCGCCCCGGCCCCCTTATGGACGCGTCCCATAGGGAGAGTCCGGTAGGCGCCGGATGAGACCAGAGCCCCCGTATCCTCCTGCGCCTTGTGCAGCGCCTCGAGGTAGGAAACACCGACCGCGGGGTCGTCCTTGCGGTAGATGCGCCTGTCGCCTATCACCAGTTTTCCGACCGGCGAGCCGGTGACCTCGGCAGCTGCGTCTAGCAGCTCTTGACGAATCACCATCGCCGCGGAGATGGCGGCATTGGCGTTCATGAAAGTGACACGAGACGAATACGACCCCAGATCTACGGGTGCGGTGTCGGTTTCCCTGCTTCTGATTCTAATCATTTCCAGAGGTAGTCCAAGGACCTCGGCCACTGATTGGGCGACGACAGTATCGGAGCCCTGCCCTATTTCAGCCGCGCCGGTGTGGACGGTAACTCCGCCGTCCATATCGACCTTGAGGTGCACGGTGGCGTGAGGGAATTTGTTGGGCTCCCAGTGAATCGGAAGCCCGCTTCCGGAGATGAAGAAGCCGCATCCGATGCCCATCCCGTGGCCGTCAGGCAGTTTGCGAAACTTCTCGTCCCAGCCAGATGCCTCCCTGACTCGCTCGAGGCACTCTCGCAAGCCTATGCTGGTGACTCTGAAACCGGTGATCGTAGCAGAGTGCGGAGGCAGCAGGTTGGCGAGTCGGAGTGTGATCGGGTCGACCCCGAGTTGCTCAGCCAGATCGTCCATGCCAACTTCGACGGCGCAGCGCGAGTTGACGGCCCCGTGGCCTCGCATGGCTCCACTGGCGGGCTTGTTCGTCCACACCCTCGCTCCAGTGTAGTGGAAGGCGCCAATCTCGTAGGGTGCAGTGTGCAGGACCCCGTTATAGTAAGTAGTGACATGGCCGAACGAAGCGAAGGCCCCCCCATCGATCAGGGCATCGGTCTCGATTCCGCACAGCCTGCCTTCGGAGTCGGCATGCAGGTTCATTTCTATTCTAGAGGGATGTCGGCCGCGATTGACCCAGAAGACCTCCTCCCGGTCGAAGTTGATCCGTACCGGTCGCCCGGCCTTGCGTGCTAGTATGGCGGCGCACATCTCGTGTGGGAATGGATCAGACTTGCCTCCGAAACCACCCCCAACGAAGGTGCGATGGACATTGATTTGGTGCATTGGGATCTCCAGCACGTCGGCCAGTGCTCGGTGGACGTAGTGGGGAACCTGCTGAGGCGTGTATAGGGTCAATCTACCCGAGGGGTCCCAATGGGCGACTACCGCATGCGGCTCGGTGAATCCATGATTGGCGCCAGCGAATAGCCAGTTTGACTTGTGGCTCGCCACTGCGTTCTCCGTCATGCCGGCGATGTCGCCGAACTCCTGGAAAACCCTCTTCTGGACGTTCGAGGAGCCAATGTGGTACTTGCCCCTGTCGTGGATTGGCTCGTCAGCGTCATCCAGCCCCCTTCGCATGTCGTGGACCGCGTCCAACTCCTCATATTCGATCTCAATCAGGCGGGCAGCCTCTCTGGCGGTCGCCTCGTCGACAGCAGCTACACAGGCAACCAGGTCACCGATGTGGCGGACCTTGTCACGCGCCATGGCGTTCTCGTCCTTGGTGACGGGCAGGACTCCGAAGCTGCCACTTGCATCCTGTCCGGTTGCGATTGCGACCACTCCTGGCAACTCCAGCGCTCCAGTCACGTCGATGGACAGGACCCTGGCGTAGTGGTGCCTGGAGCGAACTATCCTACCAATTAGCTCTCCTGGCAGGCGAACGTCGTCTCCGTACTGAGCCTGCCCGGTGACCTTCCATCTGCCGTCGACCAGTGCCGTGGCCTTGCCGATTGCCGAACCGGTAAGCAGGTCGTCATGCTTGTGCCCCCCCGAACCCTTGCTTTCGGCGATGCTGTCCTCGTCACGCGGTTCGCTTATCTTGCGACTGCCTCCCGAGCCGGGTCTAGGGAATGATAGCTTGCCACTCTGCTGCCTGTATCCGACAACTTTGTCCTTCTCATCAACCATCTTGAATCACCTAGGGCCTCCATCGTAGACCGGATGTGGGTCACTCTTCGCGTCGGTAGCATCCGGCGTGCTCCTGCCAGAGACTAGGATGTCAGAGGCAGCGCGTACCGAGTCGACAATCTGCTGGTATCCGGTGCATCTGCACAGGTTCCCCTCGATAGCCGTCTTTATCTCGTCGTCTGACGGGCTCGGATTCCCGTCTAGCAGAGCAGAGATGACTACTAGGAAGCCGGGTGTGCAGAAGCCGCATTGGCTTCCGCCGCACTCGGTGAAAGTCTGCTGGATGGGATGCAGGTGATGCCCATCAGCTAGCCCTTCGATGGTTGTGATTTGGCATCCATCGGCCTCCTGAGCGAGCATCAGGCAAGAGAGCCTGGGGTTCCCGTCAATCAGCACACTGCAGCATCCACAGGTGCCCATGTCGCATCCGCGCTTCGTGCCGAGGCTGCCTACCTGGTCCCTGAGCACGTCCAGAAGGATGGCATTGCTCTCGATGGGCATGGAGACGGCCATGCTGTTAACTCTCGCAAACCACTCCACCTCGTCGGACGGGGGAAGCATCGGGAGCCGGAACTGCACCATGTCATACCGACACAAGCGGAGTCATCCTTTGAGCATTCGGTATGAGTAATTGAATTATTCAAACCAACTCTTCGCCGACCCTCTTCATGACCTCCACCTCGACCCTCTTCAAATGCTCGCCGAGCGTGCTCCGGGCAATTCCTATTTCATCGGCTAGATGCTTGAGGGTAACTTCCGAACCATCTTCGTAGTAGCCCCTCTGAACAGCGAGGGCCAGGACCTCCCTCTGCTTGGGCGTGAGGAAGTCGAACCATCCATTGCTATTGCCGGACTTGATGGTCTGAACGCTGATGCTGTCTGGGGGCATGACAGCCCGAATCAGTCCGACGAACCTACGAATCGAGTCTGAGAGTCCTGACATGCGAAGTTCCAATCCCCGTTTGGAGTCAATTCCGTATGGCGGGTACACGTGAATATTCGAGAGCTCAATGGCCGTCTTTG
>JAYZLU010000161.1:0-4747 GCA_036153975.1 Thermoplasmatota archaeon
CTCCCGCAGCGCCCCTAGTCCTAGTTTGATAGCGGCGTTTTTAGTCATTACCGCCATCCATTTTCCCTCCAAGTTATCGATCACTGAAGTGCGGCCACGTCCGATCGCGCCTGCGTGGTACGACTGGTATGCACCAGAGGGATCGGTCTCGTAAAGATGGACTCCATCTTCGTCTATTCCAGCTATTAGCAAGGCGGTTCCGAATGGCCTGGCCCCACCGTACTGAGTGAAGGACTGCTTGTAGTCGCACATCTTCTTGACGAGTGTGGAGACCGGAATGGCGTCACCGTAGGTCATGCGATTGATCTGGCATTGAACCCGGGCTCTGTCGACGAGTTGGCGAGCGTCGGCTACTAGGCCCGAGGTGGTGATGCCGATGTGGTTGTCGATCTGGTACATCTTCTCTATGGAGTCCGTGATAACGAGCTTGCTCTGAATCCTCTTGTCGACGATAAGGACCACGCCGTCCTTGTAGATTAGTCCAACAGTGGTGGTACCCCTCTTTACAGACTCTCTCGCATACTCAACCTGATAGAGTCTGCCATCTGGGGAGAATGTCGACACTCCATGATCGTAACCTCGTCCGCTTGGTTGCATCTGAATCGGCCCCATGCCTGAATGGACTCTTATCAATCTTGGTCGGGAGGGAACTCAGTCGGGGTGCCATTCATGGTGGTGCTACGACTAGGCGGACCATGCGGGTAGCAGTGCTAGCATCGGGAGGTAAGGATTCGTCCTACGCAGCCTGGTGGGCTACATTGCAGGGATGGCACATTGTGGCTCTTGTGACCGTGGGGGTCCAAAGCAACGACTCGATGATGTTCCAGACGCAGAACACTGCAATAGCAGGGCTTCAAGCGGCCTCAATGGGGGTTCCGTGGCTGCCGGTTACCACTAATGGGGAGGAGAAACAGGAGATGCGCGACCTAGAGCAGGGGCTGTCTGGTTCCTGCTCGATCGGAGATTCCTTCCAGACCATGTGGCCAGAGTCGTTCACACGTCCCGATTGTTTGGAGTTGCACGATGGTTTAGTTGATATCGACGGTTTGGTGGTTGGCGCACTCCGTTCCGACTACCAGAAAACCAACATCGAGATGATGTGCGAGAGACTGGGGATTTCGTCATTCTGCCCCCTTTGGCATCATAGGCCACAAAATCACATGAAATCACTCTTGGACCATGGCTTCGTCGTCAGATTCACCTCTGTTTCGTGCGAGGGTCTGGATGAGGGTTGGCTCGGCGCAGCCCTGACCGATCAAACCCTGAGGGACCTCGGAGGTCTAGCTAGAGAGTTCCGCTTCAACCTCGACGGAGAGGGTGGTGAGTTCGAGACGATTGTTACTCACGGGCCGCACCTCAAGCGGGAAATATCCTGCGACGGTGATTCGTGTTGGGAAGGCAGCAGGGGCGTCTGGGTCATGCGTTCGTGCAGTCTAAGCGAGCATCGTTAGACTCAAACAGGGGTCTATGGTCGGCTCAGTCTGAGGATTCCATGCCAGTGTCCCCAATCGACTACAGATATGGGCGGGATGAAGCCAAGGAAATCTGGTCACGAAATGGTCGTCACGCTAGGCTTCTTGAAGTCGAGAGAGCCTTGGTGTGGGCTCACTGCCAGATGGGCAGGGTTTCTGCTGAGGACTACGACACTATCGCGGACGTCGCTGATCCCGGAATAGTGACTGCGGACAGGGTGGATGAGTTGGAGGCCGAGACCCGTCACGATATCATGGCCTTGACCAAGGCCATGGCCGAGGCTGCTGGTGACGCAGGATGGTGCATACACCTAGGTGCAACCAGCAACGACATCACGGACTCAGCAGTGGCACTTCAGATCAAGGACAGCATAGACCTACAGCGAGATACGACATCAGGACTTATTCTCACTATGTGCGACATAGCCGAGAGGGAGCGGGACACGATTATGCTAGGTAGGACGCATGGCCAAGCAGCGGTACCAATTACCTTCGGTCTCAAAGTGGCAGTTTGGGTGGACGAGTTCAGGAGGCACCTCGATCGTCTCGACGAGATGGCATCGCGCTGCACTACCGGCAAGTTCCTCGGTGCCGTTGGAACCGGAGCAGCGCAGGGTGAGAGGGCTCTCGAACTACAGGACTTGGTCATGGGCGAGCTTGGTCTAGAGGCTCCAGTGGCCACCACTCAGGTAGTAGGCAGAGACCGTTACATCGAATGGGTGGGGTGGATGGCTAACGTCGCAACGAGCGTAGAGAAGGTGCTTCAGGAGGTCAGGAACCTCCAGAGAACGGAGATTGCGGAGGTATCGGAGGCCTTCGATTCGGAGAAGCAGGTCGGTTCTTCCACTATGGCTCACAAAAGGAATCCCATTAAGGCTGAGAATGCCTGTGGTCTTGCACGAATAGTGCGTTCAATGATTGTGCCTTCGTACGAGAACGCCCTGTTGTGGCACGAACGAGATCTGGCCAACTCATCCAGCGAGAGATTCACTCTCTCCCACTCCATGATCTTGCTGGATGACATCATTGTCAAGTGCGACAGCGTCCTCTCGAGCATGGAGGTCGACTCCGAGAGAATGAGAGAGAACATCGATAGTCAAAATGGCCTGATAATGGCTGAGAAGGTCATGCTAGAGCTCGTCGATAGGGGAATGCCGAGGGAAGAAGCACACGAAGTCCTGAGGAAGGCTTCCCTAGACGCTGTTGACCAAAGCCTCCACCTTGAGGATGCTTGTCGCAACTCGAAGGTAATTAGCGGTATATTCGAAGGTGCCAGCCTGAGCGCGCTGTTCGACCCGAGGTCACATCTTGGGTCATCGGGAAAAGTCGTCGATCTCGCTGTTGGGAAGGCTAGGGACCGTTGCTCAAAGTAGCGTTGATGTCACCGGGAGACAATCTCCTCAGCCGCCAGCGGAACCACACCCACAACCCGAAGAATACGAAAACTACGGCTTGGAGGGCGAACCACGGTGTTATGGTCGCACTCAACAACAGAGCCAATGCAGTCACGGTCGCGACTACAAAAAGCAGCATGATCATGGCGTGAGGCCCGTATTGGTTTACGTCTTTCAGGGCGACTCGGAGGAACCCACCCTCGAGAACGCCCTTGAACATGGGGGCATCCGTCTCCTCGAAATCAGGAAGTGGACGACGGGGGATTCGCTCACTTGCGCTGGCGGTTCTGCCTGAGCGTGATTTGGAAGACTTGACCACGATACTCCCAGGTGGTTTCGATGATTATCCTTCTTGCACTAATCGCTGGAAAACGTTCATTCACCATCGTGCCCGTTTCTGGCCTGCTGTAGTAGGTCCTCCATCTCTTCCAGTGCCTCATCATCTGGTTCCATTAGGCTACCGGGATCCTTGGCGGCACCGCTGTAATGGCCGTCGATGCCCCTCTCGCTCGCTCTTCGACGCTGCCTGAGTCGAAGGAGGAGCCAGATAAGCCCGCCGGCCGTTCCGATAAGGAGGAGGTTGGCGGCGGGCTCCATGAATGCCGTCATGGAGGAGAATTCTGGGGATTCGGTATTACGTTATCTAGTAGATGGGGCCAAGGGAGATAGGGCGGGCCAGATGACGGCGGTTCGAGGCGGTCGGCTCTACCCAAGCACCAGAGGTTGGAGAATTCTGGAGATCTGGTCGACGGCTCGTCCAAGCCTTCTTCCCAGTACTACCACAGGTTATGCATCTAAGGCCTTGGTTCCTTCCTGCGCTCCTCATGGTGTTGGAACAGCAAACCGGCCTACTGACTATCCTTGGAGTGGGGCTGTCTAGGCATAGTTTCTCCAGGTGAATCGAACCATCGGGGGAGACTAGCCCCGTCCAACTTACGATGTCACCGGGCGACAATCTCCTCAGCAACCCGTTGACCGGACCGCCCTCGGAAAACGCCACCAGCGTGACAGGACGGGATCCAGAGAATGCTACCAAGTGTGAATGCCCGCCCTTGGTCTCCTTTGGTCCTGACACGATCGTACCAGTCATCGTAGATGCGATGTGGTCGTCCGAAAGTTGGTTTGTCCTGTGTGCTGCATGTTCAGCGCATCTCTCGACGTCTCCCCTGCTCTGCAGCCATTCGTGGGCCTGGGAGACTGCTTGTGAGGTGGCACCCCTGATGCCATAGAGCACTGGGCATGGCGTCCTTGGGGCAATCAACCCCCTGCCCTTGGTGGGGTCCCTGTTGACGAAGGTCTCAGGGTGGAACTCCTCGAGCGAGGAGATGGCTCGATGATCGACCTCCCTCCTAGTTCCGACTAGGGATGGCTCCCTCCATGCGATTAGTTCCCATGAGGATGAGGGACTTGGAATCCAGGAAATCGCAGCGCTCGCTCCCACTACCCCCCAAGACGGCATGGATGAGAGTACGATGCAGCCATACTCGGTAGCCTCACTATGTCGGGAAGGGGCATCTACGTGCCCCCGTACCGCAGACCAATACCACTCCTCAGGGGTAGACGTGGGAGAGATGACCATGCAGGGAGAGGGGGCATACTTCGTCGGAGGGAACTTCTCCGCGTCGGAAAGCAGGACTTCGAACCATTCACGGCAGATGGCCAACAGCGCCTCGCGATCCTCCCCCCTGATGTCGATTACCGCGCCCAGTGCCCCGTTTCCCCTAGTCCTCCTCTCTGCGAAAGGCCAGAGTCGCACCAGCCTCCTCTCCACCACCTCGACGTCAAGGTCACTTCGAATGGTACGAATGAGATTATCCATCCGCTCAGTGGTGCAACCGACTTCGGGATGGTCTGTGTCGTCCAACCCGATCCTAATCAAAC
>JAYZLU010000162.1:0-2969 GCA_036153975.1 Thermoplasmatota archaeon
GGCGATGAGAACACGAAGTACGAGTCCTTCGTCATGGAGGACTTAGACCAGATCGAACTCACCTTCACTTCGAAGTAATCATCCTTTGATTACTGCGAATGGCCTCAGCCTGGCCACAGGGCGTGCCAGCCCTGCATCGCTAGTAAGTCCGATGACCTCATCCACGTCCTTGTATGCTTCAGGCGCCTCCTCCGCGAGCATCCTCGGGGTCTTGGCACGGACGTGGATTCCCTCGCCCTCAAGCCTCTCGACGAGTGACTGCGCATCGACGGCCTTGCGAGCGGCAGTTCGCGACATTTTCCTACCTGCTCCGTGGCACGAGGACGAGAATGCATCGTTACCTCCCTCCTTGGGGCCCGCGAGGACCCACGAGGCAGTGCCCATGTCACCTGGAACTAGGACGGGCTGACCGACTCCGGAGAAACGGGATGCCAGCTCGGGATGGTCCCCTCCGAGAGCCCGCGTCGCCCCCTTCCTGTGCACACAGCACTTGCAGGTAGAGCCGTGGACTATGTGCTCCTCGACTTTGGCTATGTTGTGACAGACGTCGTAAATGACCTCCAGGTCCCCATCTGCGCCAGCGACATCACGCAGGGTCTCGCGCAACCTTTGGGTGAGCGCCGAGCGATTCGCGAAGGCGAAGTTTCCCGCTGCTCGCATCGCATCCAGGTACGATTCCCCCTCCCTGCTGTGTATGGGCGCCGATGCGAGCTGCCTGTCAGCGGTTCGGAAGCCCCATTCCTCGCAGAACCAGCCATTGTCCGAGCGCTCGTATCTCGACTCTATCGTCGAAACGTGCTCCGAGCAGACTTGGTGGCCGAGCCCCCTCGAGCCAGTGTGTATCATCGCTGTAACCTGGCCCTCCCTAAGTCCGAAGGCCGAGGCGGCGTTTGTATCAACCACTCTGTCGACTATTTGGAGTTCTAGGAAGTGGTTCCCGGACCCCAGAGTTCCCAGCGAGGTAGAACCACGCTTCTCGGCACGCTCTCCAACCTCGTGCTGCTTGCTGTCGAGCCTGCCGTTGGACTCGATGGCCGAGAGGTCCCTAGCCTCACCCCATCCCAGTTCTACTGCGGCTTTGGCTCCCTCAGAGAGAATCGACTCCATGTTGGTAGAGTCTAGGTGAACTCCACCCTTGCGCGTGGCACCAGCTGGAATGCTGCGTGATAGGGATGATGCGAGGCTTTTGCCATCTATTTCTGACGCCTCGATGTCAACAGCACAAAGACGGACCCCGCAGTTGATGTCGAAACCCACACCACCAGGGGAGATCGCCCCACCCTGATCACCTTGTTCTATGCCCGTGGCCACGACCCCGCCGATCGGGAAGCCGTATCCAAAGTGCCAGTCAGCCATGGCCCAGGCATCGCCTACGATGCCAGGAATGGAAGCCGTGTTGACGAGTTGACCCGGCGAACGATCGTCGGAATGTCCGGCCAAGTGCTGCTCATCAGCTATCAGGATGGCATCAGTCAGCATTGAGCCATGCCGCCTGATGCGCATGCGAGCCGGACCTGCCGACTCGAGATAGTCCCTCCATTCAGCCATCTCGACTTCAATGGCCGACCTTCTCCTTTGAACGCACCGGGCCGCTTTCGCGCATTGACTTCAAGACCGGTCGACCGATGGCGGGAGTGCAGGGGTCGTTTGCGTGACGTTCGGCGAGATTCACATCCCCTTCTGGGGGGAGTCGGGACACGTTTGCAAGACCTGCCGGGTAACCGGAGCCCGCTTCTGGACTAGGGACGAGGGTCGCTCGACGTGCGGCGATTCTACCGAGGATCCCTACACTTTCATCGGCAACCCAGTCATCGAGGGGTTCCCAATGCGGGGAAAGGCCCTGAAGAACTCCATGAGAGAGGCCTTCCTAGACTTCTTCGACAAGCACGGCCATGCTCGGGTGGAGCCCTACCCAATCGTTGCCAGATGGCGCGACGATATCCACCTGACCATCGCCAGTATTGCCGACTTCCAGCCCCATGTCACCAGCGGCCAAGTGCCCCCGCCGGCAAATCCCCTTGTAATCAGCCAGCCGTGCATCAGGCTCACCGACGTAGCCGCAGTGGGTCGTTCAGGACGACATCTATCGACATTCGAGATGATGGCTCACCACGCTTTCAACAGGCCAAAGGAAGACGATGTCGTCTACTGGATCGACCAGTGCGTGCGTTATTGCGATGAGATGCTCGTCGAATCGTTCGGGATCAAACCAGAGGAGCTCACCTACGTCGAGAATCCGTGGTCCGGAGGTGGCAACGCCGGACCAGCTTTGGAGGTAATCGTGGGCGGACTCGAGCTCGCCACTCTGGTCTTCATGAACCTCGAGGAGTCCGAGGACGGAGACATAGAGATCAAGGGCCTTAGGTACAAGGAGATGGACCTGCAGATCATAGACACAGGCTATGGCCTCGAGAGGTTCTGCTGGGCCGCTGCTGGCACCCCCACTATCTACGAGGCCATCTATCCCGAGTCGGTGGCTTGGCTCAAGGAGCTCAGCGGCCTTGACTCGATTGACTCGTCTTTGGGTGCCGGTGTAGATATCGACTCTCTGCTTGGTGAGCTTTCGAGACTCGCTGGAATACTCAACATAGATGTCGGAACCGATGCCGATGCCCTATACGACGAACTGATTTTGAGCCTCTCCAAGACTGGCATTAATCTCTCTGCTGATGAGTTGAAACGGGTCACAGACCCACTTTCCTCGATTTACGCAATCCCCGATCACATGCATGCACTGTGCAACATGCTTGGAGATGGATTGGTGCCCAGCAACTCAAAGGCCGGCTACCTCGCACGCATGCTCGCTCGCCGCGTCTGTCGGATGAAGGACAGCATTGAGGCTCCAGTCAGCCTCGCCGACTTGGGCTCGCACCACATCGACGCACATCTCGACATGAGCTCGTTCACGCAGACCCGTGAGGGAGTGCTCAGGATACTGGAACTCGAGGAGGTGCGATACTACGAGATGC
>JAYZLU010000163.1:0-4058 GCA_036153975.1 Thermoplasmatota archaeon
GTTGGATTGGTCGCCACTGATTAGCACATTGAAATGGATATGGATGTAGTTCACGTTCATCCCCGTAAGCAGGTCCAGGGACTCTATGAGCTCCGCTCGCGCCGCGTCGTCCTCTGAGGGCATCCACTCTCGGCTCCAAAACTGGATGCCGACTCCTTGATTCTCAAATGGCCGGACGTCGATTGGCGGAACGTGCGTCACAGGTGCGGGCTCGCCATCGTCTGAGGCGCATCCGGCGAGGCTCGTGGCGGTGATCATTAGCAGGCACATGGTGATGGCCTTGGTGGGGGCGGTCACGTTGGGAGAGCGCTACGTACGAATATTTCAGTTCCACCGACAAGACTCTCGTGAGTACGAAGCTCAGATTTCCTTGGGTCGGAGGACTTCCTCCACCTTCCAGCCGCCGTCTGACTCGACGAGCAACGCGGCCGCTGCCGTGGGCATGATGTGCCATTGGCCACTCAGGTGGTTGATGAGCATCTCAGAGCCCGGATTGTGCCCCAAGATCATGGTGGTCCCCTCGCCGAGCATGTCCTGCAGCTCGTGCATGAGGTCGTGCACACCGGCATGGTATATTCCAGGTCTGACCTCAGTCGGAACTTCGCCAAACTGGTGCGACATCCCATCCAGAGTCTCCCTGGTCCGCGTCGCGCTGCTGACGAGGATGAGCGCAGGGGTCCAGTCGCGCTCGGCCAGCGCGTCGGCAATGCGAGGCGCGTCGCGTTGGCCTCGTGGGTTCAGCGGGCGGTCGTGGTCGCGAAGCCTAGGGTGGTCCAAACTGCTCTTCGCGTGCCGCATGACGATGAGCCTACGAGCCACTCTCACTCCTCCTCTGCATCCCCGAACGAGGGGGGGCGCTTCTCCTTGAAGGCGGTGACGCCCTCCACGAAGTCCGGCGTCTGGGACGAGGCCACCATGAGTGACTGCTCGAACTGGAGCTGGGTCTCGAAGAAGGTCGAGGTGGCTGCGTCCAGCAGCTGCTTGGTGCCCCTTCGGCTGTTTACCGACCATCTCCCCCAGTCCCTAGCTACCTCGATTGCCCTGGGCACCAGGTCGGCCTCGTCGACGACCTCGTCCACTGCGCCTCTCTCGAGCGCCTGCTCGCCGGACCACACCTCTCCTTCGAAGAAGAACCGCTTTGCCGCCTGATGGCCTACCAAGCGTGGCAGCAGCCATGTCGTGCCTCCGTCGGGAGACAGGCCGAGAGCGAAGAAGGCGGCGGCGATCTTCGCCTCGGGAACGCACACCCGGTAGTCGGCGGACAGCGCTAGCCCTAGCCCTCCTCCGGCGGTGGCGCCGTTAATCGCACACACGAACACGCTGTCCGATCCCTTGATCCTGAGTAGGAGGGGGTGGAGGTGGTCGGTCATCTCCTTGACCATATCCCCGATGGTCTCGTTCTCGATGCCCTCAGAGAAGTCGTCGATGTTGCCCCCAGTCGAGAAGAACCTCCCTGACCCAGTCAGCACCACACCTACGCATGAGGGGTCTGCCATCAACTGGTCCAGTGTGGCTATCAGCGGGCGAATGTTCTGGGGGGAGAAGGTGTTCGAAGAGGCCTTGGGAGAGAGGGTTACCACTGCTACCCCGCCGTCGACCCGCTCTGAGGACAGGGGCATGGCGGGCGAGGAGGGCGGGCGCTCTTGAAGTGCATGAATCTCATAAGACGGCGCACGGTGGGGCACTCGTGCACGACCGCGAGCAACTCTACATCGGCGGCTCGTGGGTCCGACCCAACGGGGAAGGCTCGATCGAGGTAGTCAACCCGGCCACTGAGGAGCGCATCGGTTCAGTGCCCGTAGGTGATGCCAGCGACGTCGATGCTGCGGTAGCTGCAGCACAGGAGGCGTTTCCGGACTGGTCAAAGGCTTCGATCGAGGAGCGCGCCGGGCTGTTGAACCAACTGTCCGCGGCAATCAAGGAGCGGGGGGAAGAGCTCGCGCAGCTCATCACCGCCGAGGTGGGGACGCCGATAGAGTACTCGCGCATGGCCATGGTGGGAACGCCGCGGGTCGTCTCGCGCTCCTATGCCAAGATCCTAGACGGCTTCGTGTGGGAGGAGGAGGTTCGCAACTCGCTCGTAGTCAAGGAGGCCATCGGCGTGGTCGCGATGATCACCCCCTGGAACTTCCCACTCCACCAGATCATTGGCAAGGTAGCACCGGCGCTCGCCGCCGGGTGCACGATGGTTCTCAAACCATCCAAGGAGGCTCCACTCAACGCCTTCGTCCTGGCTGACGTGCTCCATGACATCGGGCTGCCCGCGGGCGTGTTCAACCTCGTCTCCGGCCACGGCCGCCAGATAGGCGAGACGATGTCTGGTCATCCGGGCGTCGACATGGTGAGCTTCACAGGCTCCACCAGTGCGGGAGTGCGCGTCACCGAGCTCGCCGCGCCGACCGTGAAGCGCGTCACGCTCGAACTCGGTGGCAAGAGCGCGAACATCGTGCTCGACGACGCGGACATCCAGCGGGCTGCCAGCTCGGCCATCTACGCCTGCTTCGGCAACTCCGGCCAGGAGTGCTCAGCGCTGACTAGGCTGCTAATCCCCGAGGACAAGAGGGAAGAGGTCATCGAGGTCATCGCATCGAAGATCGGCCGGTACTCAGTGGGAGATCCGCTCGACGAGGCTAACCACTGCGGGCCTCTGGTGTCCAAGAGGCAGCAAGAGAGCGTGTCGGACTACATCGCCAAGGGAATCGACGAGGGGGCGACGCTAGTCGCCGGCGGAGAGGGGATGCCCGAGGGCACGGATCGGGGATTCTACGTCAAGCCGACCGTGTTCGCGGATGTCACTCCCGAAATGACGATCTTTCGCGAGGAAATCTTCGGCCCTGTCCTCTCGATAACCACGTACTCGACGGAGGAGGAGGCGGTCTCCCTCGCCAACGATTCCGATTACGGCCTCTCTGGCGGCGTTTGGTCGGGCGACGAGGCGCGGGCTGTTCGAGTTGCACGTCGGATGCGCACCGGTCAGGTCAGCATCAATGGCGGCGCGTTCAACGTGTCCGCTCCCTTCGGGGGCTACAAGCACTCTGGGCTAGGTCGCGAGCTGGGGGTCCATGGACTCGAGGAGTACCTCGAGATCAAGTCGATTCAACGCTGAGGCGTTCGCATGGGCAGGCCTAGGCTCCTGATCATAACCGGCACGAGCGGTGTAGGTAAGTCCACTCTGACCTCCAAGGTGGCATCTTCGCTCGGCTTCTGCAAGGTGGCGGCGACCGACACCGTCCGAGAGGTGCTTCGCACCCAGTTCGACGCCGATCAGGAACCGGCGCTGCATCGCTCGTCCTTCGAGCCCGCTGGCAGCGGCGCCATCGCGGACTGGCATGCCACGGTCGCGGCCCTGTTGGAGGGCGTGTCGGCGATAATCGACAGGGCACTCGGGAGGGAGGGGGATCTCCTGCTGGAAGGCGTGCACGTCATCCCAGGCTCCGAAGTCATGGAGGCTTGGAGGGCAGCGGGCGGCACTGCTTGTGGGGTGGTTCTGAACGTACCCGATGAGGAGGGACACGTGGAGATGATCCTGCGGCGCGAGCATCACAACGGCAGGGCAGCGTCCCACTACCTAGGCAACCTCGACCGAATCCGAGCCATCCAAGACGAGATGGTCAGCAACGCCGAGGCCTCTGGCTGGATAGTGTTCGACGTGACCGCCGACGAGGATCCAATCGGGCGAATTGAGGGCGGGCTAGTCTAACGGCCGACCCATTCGGCCTCGGAGCGCTCGAGGAAGGCGCTCACACCGACTTCCTTGTCCTCCGTGTCGAACAGCGCCACGAACTCCGAGCGCTCCATCAGGACGCCCTCGGTGAATGGCAGGTCCAGAGCGGCGCGCACTGCTCGCTTGGCTACCCTGATGGTGTAGGGTGACTTCTTCGCCATCGACTCGGCAATCGCCATCGTGGCAGTCTCGAGATCCTCCGTGCCAACCACCTTGTTGACGAGCCCGATGGCAAGCGCTTCCTGGGCCGAAACCATGTCCCCGGTGAGTACCATCTCCATCGCCTTGCCGTAGCCGACCAGACGGCATAGCCTCTGGGTCCCGCCTCCGCCCG